>NZ_DAORSO010000033.1:0-22537 GCF_035443565.1 Ornithinibacter sp.
TCTTCCACACCTTCAACACGCTGCACAACGCCAACAAGCAGGTCGTCATCACCAGCGACGTGCCGCCCAAGCTGCTCAGTGGCTTCGAGGCGCGGATGCGCAGCCGGTTCGAGATGGGTCTGCTCACCGACGTCCAGCCTCCCGACCTCGAGACGCGGATCGCGATCCTGCGCAAGAAGGCCATCCAGGAGCGGCTGTCGGTTCCGGACGACGTGCTGGAGTTCATCGCCTCGCGCATCTCGACCAACATCCGCGAGCTCGAGGGCGCGCTGATCCGGGTCACGGCCTTCGCCAACCTCAACCGCCAGCCGGTCGACATGAGCCTGGCCGAGATCGTCCTGCGCGACCTCATGCCCGACGACGCGTCGCGCCAGGTCACCCCGGCGACGATCATGGCCCAGACGGCGGCCTACTTCGGGCTCACGCTGGACGACCTGCAGGGCCAGTCCCGCTCGCGGGTGCTCGTCACCGCCCGCCAGATCGCCATGTACCTGTGCCGCGAGCTCACCGACATGTCGTTGCCGAAGATCGGGCAGCAGTTCGGCGGCCGCGACCACACCACCGTGATGCACGCGGACAAGAAGATCCGCCAGCTGATGGCCGAGCGCCGGGCGATCTACAACCAGGTCACCGAGCTGACGAACCGGATCAAGCAGCAGTCGAACTGACTCCTGCACCGCAGTTGTCCACAGGCTGTCCACACCACCCGTGGATGACCGCACCGGGGTGAACGTGCTCGACACGGCTCGATTTCATCCACCGCTGTGCTCAAACCTGTGGAAAACCCTTCCCGTGCACCTCACTTCCTCCTCAGTTGGTGCGTTCGCATGCCGGATTGTCCACAACGCCTGTGGAAAACCTCGGATGCCGGTGGACAAGCCACCCCCTCGACGTGGACGACGCGCGTCGTCGACGTGGACGCCCTGTGAACGAGCCGTGGGTGTCAACAGGGCCACCCACCGTCGTCCACTCCTCGTCCACGACTGGTCCACACCCCGGATCGCCGAGGTGACCTGCGGTGATGGGCGGCCGTCCACAGGATCCACAGGACCTATGACAACGATGAGACATCTGGAACTCATCTCGGCCCCGACAACGACCCGAACGGCATCCCACCGAGATCTCGATGGCAACCGGCATCCGTCATCGGGTGCCCGGCCCGCGGGCATTTCAGGGGTTCGCAGGCGCGCAGGTGCCGTGGGTGGTCTAGTCTCGGTTTCCCCGTCCGCATCGGCACCGCGCGCACCGCGCGACCGCTCACCGGGGGGTCACATCTGTGCACGAGCAAGGGCGCGTCCGACGCGCCGGACGAGGTGGTATGCCGTGAAGTTTCGCGTCGAGCGTGACGTCCTGGCCGAAGCGGTCACCTGGGTGGCCCGCGGTCTTCCCGCACGTCCTCCGGTGCCGGTGCTGGCCGGCATCCTGCTGCACGCCGAGGACGACGGCACGCTGACCCTCTCCGCCTTCGACTACGAGGTCTCGGCCCGCATCACCGTCGCGGCCGAGGTCTCCGAGCCGGGCACGGTCCTGGTGCTCGGACGGTTGCTCGCCGACATCTCGCGCAACCTGCCGGACCGGCCGATCGACGTCGTCACCGAGGGCGCGAAGGTCCAGGTCACGTGCGGCTCGTCGCGGTTCAGCCTGCTGATGATGCCGGCCGACGACTACCCGACGCTGCCGTCGGCGCCCCAGCCGAGCGGGTCCATCGACGGGCACCTGTTCACCCAGGCCGTGGCCCAGGTCTCGGTGGCCGCCGACCGTGGTGACACCCTGCCGATCCTCACCGGGGTGCGGGTCGAGGTCGAGGGCGACACCATGACCCTGCTGGCCACCGACCGCTACCGCCTCGCGATGCGTGAGCTGCACTGGAACCCGACGGCGACCGACGCGAGCCACGTCGTGCTCATCCCAGCGCGCACGTTGTCCGACATCTCGCGCTCGCTCGGGGCCAGCGGTTCGGTCGACGTCGCCCTCGGCACCGCGGCCGGCGGCGACGGCCTGGTCGGGTTCGAGGCCGGGCAGCGGCACACGACCACCCGACTGCTCGACGGTGAGTACCCCAAGGTCGCGTCGATCTTCCCGTCCAGCTCGGAGACCGAGTCGGTCGTGCGCACCAGCGACCTCGTCGAGGCCGTCAAGCGCGTGGCGCTCGTCGCCGAGCGCAACACGCCCGTGCGGCTTCGCTTCAGCGAGGGACAGGTCGCGATCGAGGCCGGCACCGGCGACGACGCCCAGGCGTCCGAGGCCGTCGAGGCCACCCTGACCGGCCCTGAGATCGAGATCGCCTTCAACCCCACCTACCTGCTCGACGGGCTCGGTGCGGTGGGCACCCCGTTCAGCCGCATCTCGTTCACCCAGGCCTCGCGCCCCGCCGTGCTCACCGGGCAGGCCGAGGAGGACGGCGAGGCCGACACGTCCTACCGCTACGTGCTCATGCCGGTGCGGTTCGCCAGCTGAGGTCGCGGCACCCCTGGCCCCGCCCGACCACTCGCCTTCCGTCACACCCCACAGCAGGACACGCGTCACCACCACCACGAGGAGTCACGACATGCAGCTGGGTCTGGTCGGTCTGGGCAAGATGGGTGGCAACATGCGCGAGCGGATCCGCCGCGCCGGCCACGAGGTCGTCGGGTACGACCGCAACAAGGCGGTCTCCGACGCGTCGTCCCTCGCGGACATGGTGCGTCAGCTCGACGCTCCGCGCGTGGTCTGGGTGATGGTGCCGCACGGTGCACCGACCCGGGACACCGTCGCCGAGCTCGCCGAGCTGCTCGACAAGGGCGACCTCGTCATCGACGGTGGCAACAGCAAGTTCACCGAGGACTTCGAGAACGAGAAGCTGCTCAAGGCCAAGGGCATCGGCTACCTCGACTGTGGTGTCTCCGGCGGCATCTGGGGCCTGGACAACGGCTACGGCCTGATGGTGGGTGGCACCGCCGCCAACGTGAAGAAGGCCATGCCGATCTTCGACGCGCTGCGCCCCGAGGGCCCGCGCGACGAGGGGTTCGTGCACGCCGGCAAGGTGGGGGCCGGGCACTACACGAAGATGGTGCACAACGGCATCGAGTACGGCCTCATGCACGCCTACGCCGAGGGCTACGAGCTGCTCGAGAAGAAGGACATCGTCGAGAACGTGCCGGGGGCGTTCAAGGCGTGGAGCCGAGGCACCGTGGTGCGCTCCTGGCTGCTCGACCTGATGGTCAAGGCCCTCGAGGAGAACCCGGGCCTGGCCGACGTCTCGGACTACACCACCGACTCCGGCGAGGGCCGTTGGACCGTCGAGGAGGCAATCAACCTCGGCGTGCCGATGCCGGTGATCTCCGCGTCGCTGTTCGCCCGGTTCGCCTCCCGCCAGCAGGTCTCCCCGACGATGCAGGCCGTCGCCGCTCTTCGCGGTGAGTTCGGTGGGCACCAGGTGATGACCACGGCCGAGGGTGAGGCCCTGCGGACCGGGGTGCCGGCTGAGGCCGGGGCCGCCGCGGCCACGAAGAAGGCGGCGGCCAAGGAGAAGGCCCCGCGCACCGCGAAGGCGGCCGCTGCCAAGGGTCGCGAGGCCGCTGCGGCCGGCCCGTCGTCCGGTGCGGGATCCACGCGAAAGCGTGCCGCCAAGAAGAGCTGATCCCGGGTGCACGTCCGGCACCTGAGCGTCGTCGACTTCCGCAGCTACACCTCGACCGAGCTTCCGCTCGAGCCGGGGGTGACCACGCTGGTCGGCCTGAACGGGCAGGGCAAGACCAACCTCGTCGAGGCCCTGGGGTACCTGGCCTCGTTGTCGAGCCACCGGGTCGCCACCGACGCCCCGCTCGTGCGGTTCGGCGCGAGCCAGGCCGTCATCCGCGGTGCAGTCGTGCGCGACGGGCGCGAGAGCATGATCGAGCTCGAGATCAACCCCGGCCGGGCCAACCGGGCCAGGCTGAACCGCTCACCGCTGACCCGCCCGCGGGACGTGCTGGGCACCCTGCGGACCGTGCTCTTCGCCCCGGAGGACCTCGCCCTGGTCAAGGGCGATCCCGGTGAGCGCCGGCGCTTCCTCGACGACCTGCTCGTGGCCCGGCAGCCACGGTGGGCCGGGGTGCGCTCGGACTACGACAAGATCCTGCGCCAACGCGGAGCCCTGCTGAAGTCCGCCGCCCCCGTGCTGCGGCGAGGTGGTCGCCGAGGTGCGCGGACGGCATCCGAGCTGGGCAGTGAGGCTGCGGCACAACGTGATTCGGCTCTGCACACGTTGGATGTCTGGGACTCCCAGCTGGCCGGCGCCGGGTCGCACCTGCTGTACGCACGGCTGCGGCTGCTGCGTGACCTCGGCCCGTTCCTCGCGGCCGCGTACGACGAGGTCAGTGCCGGGCCGGCGAACGCGACGCTGACGTACAAGTCGTCGCTGCGCGCCGAGACCGCCGAGCGGATCGCGGCCGGGGAGGTGCCCGAGGTCGACGAGCTCGAGAGCGAGATCCTCGCGACGCTGGCCGAGGTGCGGGCGCAGGAGATCGAGCGGGGGGTGTGCCTCGTCGGGCCGCAGCGCGACGACGTGATCCTGGGGCTCGGTGAGCTGCCGGCCAAGGGGTACGCGAGCCACGGCGAGAGCTGGTCGTTCGCGCTGGGGCTCAAGCTCGCGGCCTACCAGCTGCTGCGCACCGACCTCGGCGATGACCCCGTGCTGGTGCTCGACGACGTGTTCGCCGAGCTCGACACCGGGCGGCGCGAGCGGTTGGCCGCGATGGTGGCGGACTGCGAGCAGGTGATCATCACCGCCGCGGTGCCCGCCGACGTGCCGACCGACCTGGTGGGGCGCACGTTCTCGGTGACGCTGGGGTCGGTGAGCGAACGTGACTGACGCCGTATCGGGTGACCCGATGAAGCCGCACTCTCCTGGAGAACGCTCGTCCAGCGAGGAGAGGGCTTCCCCGGCAGAGTCGACCCCGACCTCCGATGAGCCCGAACACCTCACGATCGGGGATGCCGGGGAGGCGGCCGCCGCCGCGCTCGCCAGGGCGCGGGCCGCCGCCAAGGCCAAGGGGTTGCGGCCGGGTCTGCGCCCGCGTCGCCGGGTCAAGGACGTGCCGGTCGGCGAGCGCACGAGCACCGGTCGCGACCCGAAGCTGCTCGGGGAGCAGCTCGACCAGTTCGTCGTCGAGCGTGGATGGGCCGTCGACGTGGCCGTGGGGGCGGTCATCGGGCGGTGGCCGCAGATCGTCGGGCCGGAGATCGCGCTGCACTGTGCCCCGGTGGTCTTCGAGGACGGTGTGCTCACGGTGCGGGCCGACTCCACGGCGTGGGCCACCCAGCTGCGGCTGCTCTCCTCGAGCCTGCTGGCCCGCCTGGCCGAGGACGTCGGTGAGGGCACGGTCAGCGAGCTTCGGGTGCTCGGGCCGGGGGCACCGTCGTGGTCGCGCGGGCAGCGCCGGGCCAACGACGGACGCGGCCCACGAGACACCTACGGCTGACCACCCCCGACTTCTTGCACCCCAGCCACCTGCAACTCCCCGACTTCGTGCGACTTCGGTGCGCTGAATCGCCCGTTGTGGCCCCGCAACCGCACGCAAGTCGCACGAAGTCGGGCGAGGCGGGGGCAGGATGACGGGCATGGCTGACTCCCCCGGATGCCGAGGACCAGCGTCAGATCAGCCGACGACGCCAGACGAGACTCCGGCATCCACCTCGCGACCACCGGTGCCGGATGCCGTGGCGCACCACCTCGCGTCGGCAAGCGACGCGGGGCGTGAGTTCTACGGCATCCTGCGCGACATCGTTCAGCACCACGCACCAGAGGCGACCCAGGAGATCTCGTACGCCATGCCCGTCTTCCTCGTCGACGGCAAGCGTCTGCTGCACGCCGCTCCCTGGAAGGCGCACCTGGCGATCTACCCCCTGCCCGAGGAGCGCGACCTCGACCCGCAGACCACGCCGGCGTTGGCGACCCACAGCTCGGGTGCCAGCACGCTGAAGCTGCTCTACAACAAGCCCTTCCCGACCGAGCTGGTCGACGCCGTGGTGCGGGCCCACCTGGCGCGGCTCGTCGACGGCCGCTGA
The DNA here is from genome assembly GCF_035443565.1 of Ornithinibacter sp. NCBI lineage: Bacteria > Bacillati > Actinomycetota > Actinomycetes > Micrococcales > Intrasporangiaceae > Ornithinibacter > Ornithinibacter sp. The sequence continues at coordinate 6,028 of NZ_DAORSO010000033.1, forward strand.
CACCCGCGCAGTGTGGGTGGCTGGGGTGCAAGAAGTCGCGGGCGGTGCGGTGGCTGGAGTGCAAGAAGTCGGGGCTAGGGTCGGAGGGTGAGCGACGCACTGGTGCACCGGGCCGACGACGACCGCATCGCCGTCATCACCCTGGACTCCCCGGCCAACCGCAACGCCCTCTCGCGTCGCCTCATCGCCGAGCTGACCGACCACCTCGCGCAGGCGGGCGCCGACGAGTCGCTGCACGGCATCCTCCTGCTCAGCTCGCACCCGGTGTTCTGCGCCGGCGCCGACCTCAAGGAGGCCGCGACCGTCGACATGGTCGAGTCCGCGCGCGGCATCATCGCCCTCCAGCGCGCGATCGTCGCGGCGCCGGTCCCGGTCGTCACCCGGCTCGACGGCCCCGTGCGAGCCGGCGGCCTCGGGCTCGTGGCCTCCAGCGACATCGTCGTGTGCGCCGACTCGGTCACGGTCGCGCTCACCGAGGTGCGCCTGGGCCTGGCGGCCGCCGTCATCTCCATCCCGTTGCGCGCCCGCCTCAGCCCGCGCGCGGCATCCGACTGGTTCCTCACCGGCCGCAGCGTGAGCGCCACCGAGGCCCGAGACCAGGGCCTGGTCACGCACGTCGCCCCCGCGGACGAGATGGATGCCGTCGTCGCGCGCGTGCTCGACCACCTGCGCGCGGGTGCCCGGCAGGGCCTGGTCGAGGCCAAGCGCCTGCTCACCACCGACCTCGTCGCGCAGTTCGACAGCCACGGCGACGAGATGGCGCGGCTCTCCGGGCTGCTCTTCCACTCGGAGGTCGCCCAGCAGCGAATGGCCGCCGCGTTGCGCCGCTGACGTTCCTCTCCACGGAACGTGGGTGGTCCCACCCCCCGCACCCCGCGACTCTCAATGTGAGCGACATGGCGTCGCCACCACTGAGCGCAAGGGAGCGGCAGTGCCGACCGTGACGATCCACCCCACGGGCGAGGTCATCTACCTCGAGCCCGGAGAGACCGTGCTCAGCGGTCTGTACAAGGCGGGTTTCGCGTACACGGTGGGATGCCGTCGCGGCGGCTGTGCGATCTGCAAGGTCGACTGCCGCTCGGGTCAGTTCCGCTACGACCACCCGGTCGCCGACACGGTGCTCACCGAGGACGAACACCTCGACGGCACCTGCCTGACGTGCCGGGCCGTGCCCGACACCGACATCACGATCGAGCTGCGGGGCGAGAACGTCCGTCTCGTCAACACCTTCCTGCACATGATCAACGACAAGGCCCGGCAGCGCGCCGAGGCCCACGCAGCCGCGGGCCTGATGGCCGGCACCACCCCCAAGGAGCAGTAATGGCAGTCATGAGGTTGGGCTACGCCCACGTCCGCGTCACCGACCTGGCCGAGGCCAAGGACCACTACGCCAACACGATGGGCCTGTACGAAACCCTCTCCGAGGGCAACAAGGTCTACTACAAGGCCTGGGACGAGTGGGACCACCACTCGGTCGTCCTCGAGGAGGGCGGCGTCGGCCTGGTCAAGTACGGCTGGAAGGTGCAGTACTCCTCCGACATCGACGAGATCGAGAAGAAGGCCCAGACCTTCGGCGTCACCGTCGAGCGGATGAGCAAGGGCGAGAACCCCGAGATCGGCGACGGCATCCGGTTCACCACCCCGTCCGACCACGTCTTCGAGGTCTACCACGAGGCCACCCTCATCGGCACCGAGGTCGGCACGCACAACCCGGACTCCTTCCCCCGCCACCTCGTCGGCGTCGGGGTCCCCGCCCTGGACCACTCGCTCATCACCGCCGAGGACCCCGGGATGATGGACCGCTTCCTCACCGACGTGTTCGGCTTCTACGCCACCGAGCGGGTGCAGACCAGCCTCGATGACGACGCCGACATCATCGCGACCTGGATGACGAACTCCACCCAGATCCACCAGCTCGCCGTGCTCGCCGGCCCGCAGGGCAAGCTGCACCACTTCGCCTTCCGCCTCGGCGACTGGACCGAGGTCGGCCGCGCCGCGGACCTGTTCTCCATGGACGACGTGCCGATCGACGTCGGCCCGACCCGTCACGGCATCACCCGTGGCCAGACCGTCTACTTCTTCGACCCCTCGGGCAACCGCAACGAGGTGTTCGCCGGCGGCTACCTGGCCTACCCGGACCGCCCGATGAACGTCTGGACCCCTGACGCGCTGGGCAAGGGCGTGTTCTACCACGCTCGCGAGCTCAACGACGCGTTCACCTCGGTCCTGACCTGATCGACCCCGTCGTCACGGTGACGGCGGCCCACCAACCGGCCGCCGTCACCGCGATGGCCCCTGCCCGCACGCGCCGAAGGAGAGCACCGATGCTGGTCCGCACCCACCACGACCTCACGTATGCCGGGGCCCGGGTCGCGCTCGACGCCGCTCTGGCGCGGGCCGCCGAGATCGGCGGCGCCTTCAACATCGCGGTGTCCGACAGCACCGGCGGGTTGCTCGCCTTCGCCCGGATGGACGGCGCCTTCGCCCTCTCCGGCGGAATCGCGCAGGACAAGGCATGGACCGTGGCCGGCTTCAACGGCATCCCCACCGACGAGTTCTACGAGGCCATCTCGAATGAGGATGCCGTGCGCGAGGGCATCGCCCAGCGTGGCCGGGTCGCCGCCTTCGGCGGCGGGGTTCCCGTGCTCGTCGACGGTGCGCTCGTCGGGGCGGTCGGCGCCTCCGGCGGCTCGGCCGTCCAGGACAAGCAGGTCGCCACGGCTGGCGCGGATGCCGTCGCCGCCGCACTCACGCACGGAGAGGACACCCCATGACCCCGTTCATGCTCCGGGTCGCCGAGATCGTCGGCACCCCGCAGGACCAGCTTCCCGAGCTCGACGAGCTCGCCCCGATGCCCGAGACCCGGATCAGCCGGCGGATCGCCACCGGCACCGGAGCCGACCGCCAGGTCGCCATCCGCTCGCTCGCCGAGCAGCTCGTCAGCGAGGCCAACGCCATCCTCGGCCAGGCCGACGACCGGCTCCAGCTCGTCGACGAGACCCTCCCGCACGAGCTGGCCTTCAGCGTGACCCATGCCGGGCGAGCGGCCCGCGTGTCGACGACGTTCGAGGACGGCACGGCATACGGGCGTCTTGTCGGCGACGGCTTCGAGTCCGAGCTTCCCCACGAGCTCGACGGGCCCGACGCCCTGCCCGACCTCATCGTGCGCCTGCTCGTGGAGTCGGGCGTCAGCCACCACCACGTTCCCTGACCGGCCGCACCAGCCACCGGCCCGGGAACCGCACCGGCGACCGCCCCACTCGCGGCAGCCCACCACCTTCGACCACCTCGTCACACCGATCCGCAGGACCCGCCCCGAGGAGGCACCGTGCAGTACGAGCTCCGAACCCAGGTCATCGAGCCGCCACGAAAGACGTTCACCCACCTCGTCGAGCGCTACGGCGACCGCCCGGCATCCCGCTACGAGGAGGGCTCCATCGGCATCCAGCCGAAGGAGAACTTCCACTACCGGCCCCTGTGGGACCCCGCCCACGACATCTACGACGAGGCGTTCAGCGCGTTCCGGCTCACCGACCCGTACTCGTTCACGGACCCGCGCCAGTACTACTACGCCCCGTACGTCACCTCCCGGGCGGCGATGGCGGATGCCGTGGCCTCCACGCTCGACTACCTCGACAAGCGCGACCTCCTCTCCCGGATGCCGGACGCCTGGTCCGCGCTCATGGGTGAGCTCCTCGTGCCGCTGCGTCACTACGAGTCGGGCGCCCAGATGGTCTCGTGCGACATCGCGCGCTTCGGCTTCGGCACGACCATCACCCAGTGCGCCGCCTATGCGGCTTTCGACCGGATCGGCAACGCCCAGGCCGTCAGCCGTATCGGGATCGCCCTCGACGGTGGCACCGCCGCACTGCTCGGCGAGGCCAAGACCCGATGGGTCGAGGACGCCTCGCTGCAGGGGCTGCGCCGCTACATGGAGGAGCTCTTCCTCGAGAAGGACTGGGGCAAGGCCCTCATCCGCCTCGACGTGCTCGACCGGCTCATCTACGGGCTGTTCTTCGGTCACCTCGACGATGCCGCCATCGACGCCGGCGCCGGGTCGTACAGCCTGCTCGCCCAGCACCAGGCGTCGTGGTTCACCGACCAGCGCAAGTGGGTCGACGCCCTGTACAAGGCATGGGTGGCCGACCCCGAGACGGGTGCTGCGAACAAGGCGCTCCTCGCGGCCACCACGACCGAGGCGCTCGCAGCCGCACATGCAGCCATCGCCCCGCTCGCCGCCCGTGCCGACGAGCTCGTCGGTGCCGGTGCTGCCGCCCACGTCGAGGCCACCGCCACCACCGTCCGTGACGCCGTCGCGGCGCTGACCGCCTGACCCCGGAAGGACGACACGATGAGCACCACCGCCTCCACCCGCACCGTCGGTGTGGACATCCAGGAGAGCGAGGCCAACCGCTCGGTCGTCGAGGCCATCGAGGCCACGAACGACGGCTGCACGGTTCAGCACATGCCGGGGCTCGTGCGGATCACCGCACCCGGTCGCCTCGTCGTCACCCGTGAGTCGGTCGAGGAACGCCTCGGCCGCGAGTGGGAGACCCACGAGTTCCAGCTCGCCATCGTGAGCTATTTCGGGCACATCAAGGAATGGGATGACGACGAGATCGTCATCGCCTGGGACCACTGAGAAAGGCTGGCTGACATGACGATCGCCCCCAAGGCCCCGCGCAAGCTGACGATGAAGCAGCGCTATGAGGCGCTGACCCGAGACCTGGACTGGGAGCCCTCCTACGTCGACCGTTCGGACGTCTTTCCCCACACCGAGTTCGAGGGCATCAAGATCCACGACTGGAGCAAGTGGGAGGACCCGTTCCGCCTCACCGTCGACTCGTACACCAAGTACCAGGCCGAGAAGGACAAGCGCCTGTATGCCGTGCTCGACGGGTTCGCCCAGAGCCAGGGTCACCTCTCCCTGACCGAGGCCTCCTACCTCAACGCGATGAAGCTCTTTCTCCAGGGTGTGACGCCGCTGGAGTACCAGGCCCACCGCAACTTCGCCTACCTCGCGCGTCACCTCGACGGGCCCGGCCCGCGGTTCGCGGCCCTGTGCCAGTCGATCGACGAGATGCGGCACACGCAGACCGAGATCCACACGCTGAGCAACTACAACAAGTACTACGGCGGTTTCCACAACTACCTCGAGCAGCATGACCGGGTCTGGTACCTGTCGGTGCCGAAGTCGTTCTTCGACGACGCCCTGTCGGCCGGGCCGTTCGAGTTCCTCATCGCCATCGGGTTCTCCTTCGAGTACCTGCTGACCAACCTGCTGTTCGTGCCCTTCATGTCGGGTGCCTCGTTCAACGGCGACCTGCCGACGATGACCTTCGGCTTCTCGGCGCAGTCCGACGAGTCGCGGCACATGACGCTGGGCCTCGAGGCGATCAAGTTCCTGCTCGAGCAGGACGAGGCCAACGTGCCGATCGTCCAGGCGTGGATCGACAAGTGGTTCTGGCGGGGGTACCGGGTCACCGCCCTGGTCGCCCAGATGCTCGACTACATGCTGCCGCGCAAGGTCATGAGCTGGAAGGAGGCCTTCGAGCTCTACTTCGAGGAGCAGATGCTCGGTGGCCTGTTCCAGGACCTGGCGTTCTACGGCATCCGCCCGCCCATGCACGTGGATGACGCCATCGCCGAGAAGGAGATCCTCTCCCACCAGGTGTACTGGACCCTCTACCAGTTCTCCCACGCGGCGGCCTTCACGACGACCGTGCCCGACGCCGACGCGCAGAAGTGGCTCTCGGAGAACTACACCGAGACGTTCGACCAGCTCTACAGGCCGCTGTGGGACAAGGAGGCCAAGAACATCGAGGCCGGCGGGCGGCACTTCGTGCGCGGTCTGCCCCAGCTGTGCCAGGTCTGTCAGGTGCCGATGCTCTTCACCGAGCCCGGCGACCCGACGACGCTGTGCCAGCGCGAGTCGGTCTACAACGGCGAGAAGTTCCAGACCTGCTCCAACGGGTGCCAGTGGATCTTCGAGCGCGAGCCCGAGAAGTACGTGCAGGCGTGGCTGCCGGTGCACCAGATCTACCAGGGCAACTGCGGCGGGCCGACGGTGCCCGACGTGCTGACCTGGTACGGCATCCAGGACGGCGACGGCGGCGAGTACAAGGGCTCGGTCGACGACAAGAACTGGCAGACGTGGCACGACGCCGCGGACCACTCCCACATCGGATCGGAGGGCTGATCACCATGGCCGTCAAGAGCATCGGCACGTACGAGTTCCCGTCCCGCTCTCGCCAGGAGCTGTACGGCGACGACCAGCTCGTGCACCTGTGGTTCCAGGGCAACATGTGGTTCTGCGCCTCGGCGTGCTTCCGGGCCCCCAAGGCGATGACCTGGGGTGACTTCTGGAACGGGCTCGTCGTGCCGTACGCCGAGGAGGACCCGGACTTCGATCCGGCGGCGCAGCGGGTGTGGACCCTGCACGGCGAGCAGTTCACGCCGCGCGATGACCAGACCCTCGAGGAGATCGGCGTCGAGCACAAGGACGTCATCGGGATGCGCGTCGTCGCCTGAGGCGACGTCCAGCGAACCTCGTCGGACCGGCATCCGACCTCTCCTCACCCCGACTTCGTGCGACTTGGCCACGGTTTTCCTGCCCGATCGGGCCGGGAACCGTAGGTAGGTCGCACGAAGTCGGGGGACCTGTCAGCAGACCCCCGACCACGTCAACGAGTGAGCGAGCCATCGAGTGAGTGAGCAGCCATGACCCAGACCCACACGATCACCGTCGAGCCGCTCGGCCGCGAGGTGCAGTGCCGCGAGGACCAGTCGATCCTCGACGCCTGTTTGCGCGCCGGGGTCTGGTTGCCGCACTCGTGCACCCACGGCACCTGCGCGACGTGCAAGGCCGACGTCGTCGACGGTGAGGTTGACCACGGGGCGGCGAGCTCGTTCGCGCTCATGGACTACGAGCGCGACGAGGGCAAGCTGCTGCCGTGCGTGGCCTGCCCGCGCTCCGACGTGGTCATCGAGGCCGACATCGACGTCGACGAGAGCATGCCCGTGCACCCGGTGCAGGACTTCACCGGCACCGTCGTGGCCCTGGAGGAGATCGCGCTGCAGACCCGGCGCCTCGTCGTTGAGCTCGACCGCGACATCGCCTTCAACGCCGGGCAGTACCTGAAGTTCTCGGTGCCGGCGCGCGACGGGCTCCCGGTCGTGGACCGCACCTGGTCGATCGCCTCACCGCCCACCGAGACCCGACGGCTGGAGTTCCACGTGCGCAACGTGCCCGGAGGCCGGGGCACCGACGGCTGGGTGTTCGGTGGACTGTCGGTCGGGGATGCCGTGAGCGTCTCGGGGCCCTACGGTCGCTTCGTGCTCAAGACCGACGACGACCGCCCGGCCATCCTCGTCGGGGGCGGCACGGGCCTGGCACCCCTGAAGTCGATGATCCGGCACGCGCTGGAGAACGACGCGTATGCCGGTCACCTCACCCTCTACCAGGGTGGTCGGAGCAGGGAGTGGCTCTACGACGTGGAGTACTTCCAGGCACTGGCGGCGCAGCACCCCGATCGGTTCACCTACCGACCGTGCCTGTCCGAGGAGACCGAGGCCGACTGCGGAAGTGACGCCACGGCATACGGCTTCGGGATGGTCACCGACGTCATCGCCGCCGACCACCCGACGCTGTCGGGGTCCTCGGGGTACCTGTGCGGCCCTCCGCCGATGGTCGAGGCCGCGCTGAAGACGCTGATGTCCAAGCGGCTCTTCCCGCGCGACATCCACCGCGAGGACTTCTTCAACGAGGGCGACAAGGAGTCGGGCGCTGTCCGATCCCCCCTCATCAAGCGCTGAGATCCTGGCCGTGAGTGCGGAAGTGGTCGCTCTGGCGACCACTTCCGCACTCACGGCGAGGTCACGGCATCCGGATGCCGTCAGAGGCCGGACTCGCGCAGCACGCGGCTCAGGGTGAACGCCGCGGTGCGCACCGCCGGGCCGAGGGTGCCCGGGTCGACGGCCTTCGTCGGGCCGGTCACCGACAGCCCGGCGCGGACCTTGCGGTCGGCGCCGAACACCGGGGCGGCCACGCACGACACCCCGACGTGCGACTCCTCGAGGTCCATGGCCATCCCCACCGAGCGGATCTTGCGCAGCTCCCGGGTCAGGCCACCGGGTGTCGTGATGGTCCGCGGGGTGAGGCGCGGCAGCCCGGCGTCGATGCGGGCCCGCACGGTCGCAGCCGGGCTGTAGGCGAGGATCGCCTTCCCCACCCCGGTCGCGTGCGCGGGGAAGCGGCCACCGGTGCGTGAGGCCACGTCGGCGCCGCTGGACCCGAGGATCTCGACGTACACGACGTCGACCCCCTCGAGCACCGCCAGGTGGATGCGCTGGCGGGTGACCTCCCGAAGGTCCTCCATGATCGGCAGGGCCGCCTCGGACAGCGTGCGGTGCGCCGGCACGAGCTCGCCACGTTCGAACAGCCACATCCCGAGCCGGTAGCCCTCGCCGGACGGGCCGGCGTCCTGACGCTCCAGCACGCGCAGGGCCACGAGCTCGGCGACGATGCGGTGCACGCTCGACTTGGGGAGCCCGGTGCGCCGCGACAGCTCGGCGAGGGACAGCACGGGGTCGCGGTCGTCGAACGCCCCGACGATCGCGGCGGCGCGTGCGAGCAACGACACAGGGGGTTCGTTCCGCTCAGTGGAACGCATTCGTTGATCGAACCACGTGCCGGGCCGCATTGTCATCACATCGGCCCACTCGGCAAAGGAGCCCAAGGCATGTCGATCGTTGCTCAAGACCAGGCGTGGTGCGCCACGACCCCCAAGCGTTCCCAAGGGGTCGACGCCCACGGTTCCGCCCTGAAGTCCGTGGGCAGCGCCCTCGACGTGCTCGAGTGCTTCGCTACCGACGGCGAGCTGGGCGTCTCCGACATCGCCCGCCGCCTCGGGGTCGCCAAGTCGACGGCACACCGGCTGCTGCAGACCCTGGCCAGCCGCGGGTTCGTCGAGCAGGACGCCCACTCGGGCCAGTACCGCCTCGGCATCCACATCTACGAGCTCGGCGAGCTGGCCCTGGCCCGCAACCAGCTGCGGCACGCGGCCCTGCCGATCCTTCGCCAGGTCGCGGCCGCCACGGGGCTCACCGTGAACCTCTCGGTTCCCGACGGCCCGGACATCGTCTTCGTCGAGCGCATCGAGAACAGCGACGGGGTGCGCATCCTCGGGCACTTCGGCCGCCGGCTGCCGGCCCACACGACGAGCAGCGGCAAGGCGATCGCGGCCTGGAACACCGGCGCGGATGCCGCGCGTCGCCGCGCCGGCTTCCCCCCTCGGGTCAGCCGGACGGTGCGGACCGAGGCCGACTGGGACCGCTGCCTGGAGTCGGTGCGCAAGGTCGGCTACGCGGTGTCGCACAGCGAGTCCTTCGACGGGGCGTCCTCGGTGGCGGTGCCCGTCATCGTGCACCGCGAGGCCATCGCGTCGATCTCGGTGTTCGGCCCGACCGAGGCCATCGAGCCGAAGGTCGACCGCATCGTCCCCGTGCTCGTCGCCGCGAGCCGTCGCATCGCCCGCGCGCACACCGCCTGACCGTTCCTCGCGAGTACGTCAGGGTGACTCGTTCCCGGGAGCGGAACGGCGGGGGCGCGGCGCTCGCGGCATCCGTAGCGTCATCACCGTCAGCAGCAGACCGTCGTCATCGTCTGCAGGCCCCCACCCGAGAGGAACCCCCGTGGACCACGAGACCCGCACGCTGGTGGCCGGTCGGCTGCTCGCGGCCTACGAGTCCCGGGAGCCGCTCGAGCCGCTCACCTCGACCTACGAGGGCATGACCCTCGAGGACTCCTACGCCATCCAGCTGCTCCAGATCGAGCAGCGCCTGGCCGCCGGGCGCACCGTGCAGGGCCACAAGGTCGGCCTGACGAGCGCGGCCATGCAGCGGCTGCTCGGGGTCACCGACCCCGACTACGGCCACCTGCTCGACGACTTCTTCCACCTCGAGCACATGCCGATCCCGGTGGGCACCTTCCTCCAGCCGCGGGTCGAGCCCGAGATCGCCTTCGTGCTCAAGAAGCCGCTCAAGGGCCCCGGCGTCACGGCCCACGAGGCCCTGCGCGCCATCGACTTCGTCCTGCCGGCCCTCGAGATCGTCGACAGCCGCATCCGCGACTGGAAGATCGGCCTGCTCGACACCATCGCCGACAACGCGAGCTCGGGTGCCGTCGTGCTCGGCTCCACCCCCACCGCCGTGGATGCCGTGGACCTTCGCCTCGCGGGGGCCACCTTCCACCGCAACGGCCAGGTCGTCGGCACCGGGGCCGGCGGGGCCGTGCTCGGCTCGCCGCTGAACTCCCTGGTCTGGCTCGCCAACACCGTCGGCGCCCGCGGCATCACCCTCGAGGCCGGCCACGTCGTCCTTCCCGGGGCCGTGTGCGCCATGGCCCCCGTCGCCGCCGGCGACACCTTCACCGCGACGTTCGCCGGGCTCGGCAGCGTCACCGCCCGGTTCGTCTGATCCCCCGCCCGAACAGCTAGAGGAGCGCCATGTCCACCCCCGCCAGGACCAAGGGCACCGCCGCCATCGTCGGGCCCGGCAACATCGGCACCGACCTGATGTTCAAGCTCATGCGCCGCAGCGACGTGCTCGACCCGCGATGGATGATCGGGGTCGACCCGGCATCCGACGGCCTGCGTCGCGCGAAGTCGCTCGGTCTCGAGGCCAGCCACGAGGGCGTCGACTGGCTGCTCGCCCAGGACGAGCTTCCCGACATCGTCTTCGAGTGCACCTCCGCCAAGGCGCACGAGGCGAACGCCCCGCGGTACGCCGAGGCCGGCATCCTCGCCGTCGACCTGACCCCCGCCGCGGTCGGCCCGTACCTGTGCCCCCCGGTCAACCTCGACTTCAACCTCGACGCGATGAACGTCAACATGATCACCTGCGGTGGCCAGGCCACGACCCCGATGGTCAAGGCCGTCTCCTCGGTCGTGCCCGTCCCCTACGCCGAGATCGTCGCGAGCATCTCGAGCAAGTCCGCCGGCCCGGGCACCCGCGCCAACATCGACGAGTTCACCGAGACCACCTCGGCGGCCCTCGAGGTCGTCGGCGGCGCCGAGCGCGGCAAGGCGATCATCATCCTCAACCCGGTCGAGCCGCCGCTGATGATGCGCAACTCGGTGTTCTGCGCCATCCCCGCCGAGGCCGCCGAGCCCGGTGAGCTGCAGGACCGCATCCTGGCCTCCATCCACGCCATGGTCGCCGAGGTGCAGGACTACGTGCCCGGCTACCACCTGCGGGCCGACCCCCAGTTCGACCACGCCCGCGACACCTGGAAGGGCATGGCCCGCGTGTTCGTGCCCATCGAGGTCAAGGGCCGCGGCGACTACCTGCCCGACTACGCGGGCAACCTCGACATCATCACCGCGGCTGCGGCCCGGGTCGGCGACATCATGGTCGCCCACCGGCTCGGCGTCGCGTCCACGTGGAAGTCGTCGGCCCAGCTCGGCGACGTCCCTGACCCGCTCGTCGGCGCCGGCGCCGACGCGCAGAAGGCCGGTGTCTGACATGGGTGACATGACCATCCGCCCCGAGGACGCCCCCGTCGTCGTCGAGGAGCTGACCGAGACCGACGTGCTCGCCAACACCCCGAAGGCCGGCGGCGAGCGCGACCTGCGGATCACCGACTCCACCCTGCGCGACGGCTCGCACGCGATGAGCCACCAGTTCACCGAGGAGCAGGTGCGCGGCGTCGTGCACGCCCTCGACAGCGCCGGCGTGCAGGTCATCGAGGTCTCGCACGGCGACGGCCTCGGCGGCTCGAGCTTCAACTACGGCTTCTCCAAGGTCGAGGAGATGAAGCTCATCGCGGCCGCGGTCGAGGAGGCCCGCCAGGCCAAGATCGCCATCCTCATGCTGCCCGGCCTCGGCACCCTGCACGACCTGAAGAACGCCCACGCGGCCGGTGCCTCGGTCGCGCGCATCGCCACCCACTGCACCGAGGCCGACGTGTCGATCCAGCACTTCGGTGCGGCCCGCGCGCTCGGCATGGAGACCGTCGGGTTCCTCATGCTCAGCCACAAGGCCTCGCCGGCCAAGCTCGCCGAGCAGGCCCGGATCATGGTGGATGCCGGAGCCCAGTGCGTCTACGTCGTCGACTCCGCGGGTGCGCTCGTGCTCAGCGACGCGCAGGAGCGGATCAAGGCGGTCATCGACGAGATCGGGCCGCAGGCCCAGGTCGGCTTCCACGGCCACCAGAACCTCAGCCTGGGCATCGCCAACTCGGTGCTCGCCTACCAGGCCGGGGCGCTGCAGATCGACGGCGCGCTGTGCGCCCTCGGCGCCGGGGCCGGCAACAGCCCGACCGAGGTGCTGGCCGCGACCTTCGAGCGGATGGGCATCCGCACCGGCGTCGACCTCGGCGAGGTGCTCTCCGCCGCCGAGGACGTCGTGCGCCCCTTCATCCCACGACTGCCGTGGATGGACCGCGCGTCGATCACCCAGGGCTACGCCGGGGTCTACAGCTCGTTCCTGCTGCACGCCGAGCGGGCCGCCGAGCGCTACGACGTCCCGGCCCACGAGATCCTGCAGAAGGTCGGGGAGTACGGGTACGTCGGCGGCCAGGAGGACATGATCATCGACATCGCCCTCCAGCTCGCCGAGGAGCGTCGCAACCTCGTCGACCTCGGCGACCTCGCCGGAATGGGCGTGCGCTGATGTCCACGGCATCCGCCACCGGCGCGGCCCCCGAAGGCGGCTGGGACATCGAGTCCGTCGCCGCCGAGCTGCTGCGCTGCGAGGACGAGCGCCGCGAGCGCGAACCGTTCACCGACGAGTGGCCCGAGCTCGACCTCGACACCGGCTACGCGATCCAGGACCTCAACCTCGCCAAGCGCCTCGAGCGCGGCGAGAAGCTCATCGGCGTCAAGCTCGGCCTCACCAGCCGGGCCAAGCAGCAGCGGATGGGTGTGCACTTCCCGTTCGTCGCGTGGCTGACCGACGCGATGGTGCTGCCGGTCGGTGACCCGGTGCCCCAGGGCAAGCTGATCCACCCGCGCATCGAGCCCGAGATCGTCTTCGTCATGGGCGAGCGCCTCGAGGGCCCCGGCATCACGTGCGCCCAGGCGATGAGCGCGGTCGAGTCGGTGTGGGGCGGCGCCGAGGTCATCGACAGCCGCTACAAGAACTTCCGGTTCACCGCCGGTGACGTCGCCGCCGACAACGCCTCGTCCGGTGCCTTCGTCACCGGTCCGATCGGCCTCCCCCCGAGCGAGCTCGACCTCGCGCTCGAGGCGGTGCTCGTCGAGGTCGACGGTGTCGTCGTCGACTCGGCCACCGGCGCCGCCGTGCAGGGCCACCCCGGTGAGGCGCTCGCGCTCGCCGCGAACGACCTCGCCCGCCGCGGCCACGCGATCGAGGCGGGCTGGATCGTGCTCACCGGCGGTATGACGGATGCCGTGTTCGCACCTCCCGGGTCGAGCACCGCCCTGCACTTCACCAACCTCGGTTCGGTCTTCCTCAACGGCGGGGAGGGCTGAGCGCCATGCCGCTCATCGAGGTGACCTTGGCCGAGGGCCGCACGCCCGTGCAGTTGCGCACCCTGATCTCCGCGCTCACCCACGCCGCCGCCGAGGCGGTCGACGCCCCCGTCGACAGCATCCGGGTTGTGATCCGCGAGGTACCCCTGACGCACTGGGGTGCCGGTGACGTCACCCTCGCCGAACGCCGCGGGGCACCAGACCCGCGCGCCGGCACCTGAGCCGGCCCCCCGGCATCCGCACCGCTGTTCCTACCCAACACACCCCACCGCAGAAGGTGAACCCATGAGCGAGCTCCAGTTCTTCGGCCACATCATCGACAACGAAGAGGTCGAGTCGATCGACGGCAAGCGCTTCGACGTCTGGAACCCCTGGACGCAGCAGGTGTGGGCCCAGGCGGCCGAGGCGTCGGAGAAGGATGCCGAGCGCGCGATCGAGAGCGCGCGGCGCGCCTTCGACGAGGGGCCGTGGCCGCGGATGGGCCGGGCCGAGCGGGCCAAGGCGATCCACCGGCTGGCCGACCTCATGGAGGAGCGCGCCGACGACCTCGCGCGGATGGACTCCACGAACATGGCCAAGCCGTTCGAGCAGGCCAAGCACGACGTGGCGCGCTCGGTGTGGAACTTCCGGTTCTTCGCCGACCACCAGCGCGACGCCGTCGGCGAGGTCTACCCGATGGACTCGGGCCACCACACCTACAGCGAGTTCGGCCCCGCCGGGGTCGTCGCGGCGATCAGCCCGTGGAACTTCCCGCTGATGATGGCGTCGTGGAAGATCGCGCCGGCGATCGCGTGGGGCAACACCTGCATCATCAAGCCGTCGGAGGACACGCCGGCGTCGGTGACGCTGCTTGGGCGCCTGGCCGTCGAGGCCGGCTTCCCGCCCGGGGTGCTCAACGTCGTCAACGGGTTCGGGGCGCCCGCGGGGGCGACGCTCACCGGTGACGACCGGGTCGACCGGGTGACCTTCACCGGGTCCTCGACGACGGGCAAGTACGTCATGGCGTCGGCGGCGACGCACCTGGCGCCGGTGTCGCTCGAGCTCGGCGGCAAGGGCGCGAACATCGTCTTCGAGGACGCCGACATCGACAACGCCATCCACTGGGCGGTCGAGGCGATCTTCCGCAACGCCGGGCAGATCTGCCTCGCGGGCTCGCGGCTCTTCGTGCACTCCTCGCTGTACGAGTCGTTCATGGAGCGGTTCGTCGCGGCGGCCGAGGCGCTGACCATCGGCGACCCGTTCGACCCGGCGACGAAGTTCTCGTCCCTGGCGAGCAAGCGGCACTTCGACAAGGTCGCCTCGTACGTGGAGTCGGCCCGTGAGCTCGGCGGCACGATCCGCACCGGCGGGGTCGCCGAGGACGGGTCCTGGGTGGTGCGCCCGACGATCATCGACGGGCTGGCGCTGGATGCCGCGCCGTACTGCGAGGAGATCTTCGGCCCGGTGTGCGTCGTCAACTCCTTCGACACCGAGGAGGAGGTCGTGCACCTGGCCAACGACACGCGGTACGGGCTGAACGCGATGCTGTTCACCGAGAACCTGTCGCGGGCGCACCGGGTGGCCTCGAAGCTGCGGGCCGGCACGGTGTGGGTGAACTGCTTCTTCATCCGCGACCTGCGCACGCCGTTCGGTGGCGTCGGCGACTCGGGCGTGGGGCGCGAGGGTGGCAACTTCTCGCGGGAGTTCTTCACCGAGCCCAAGGCCGTCGTCATGCAGATCGACCGCGGCTGACCCCAGCCCCGACCCGCTTCGGGTCGCGGGTGTCGGTGGCTCGGGGCAGGCTGGCCGTATGCCGTCCGCTCAGCACCCGTCGTCGTCCCACCCGCCGCTGTGCACGATCGTGCCGCCGTACATCCTCGAGGCGCTGGCCTCCTCGGACGACCCGCACGTCGCCGCGCACGCCCAGGCCACCCTCGACGTCGACGCCGAGCTGCGCGAGGCACGCGGCATCGAGCTGCGCCCCTCCACTGCGGCACCCAGGCGCAAGAAGCGACCGCCGCGCCCGGCACGCGGCACCGCCGACGCCCCGCAGCGCGCCATCCACGACGCCGAGCGGGGCACCACCCTGCCCGGCACCCTCGTGCGCAGCGAGGGCGACGCCGACACCGGTGACCGCGAGGTCAGCGAGGCCTACGACGGGCTCGGCGCCACCTGGGACCTCTGGCAGAACACCTACGGCCGCAACTCTCTCGACGGCCGAGGCCTGCCCCTCATCGCCACGGTGCACTTCAGCCGCGACTACGACAACGCCTTCTGGGACGGCACCCAGATGGTCTTCGGCGACGGTGACGGCGTGGTCTTCCTGCCGTTCAC
Source organism: Ornithinibacter sp. (assembly GCF_035443565.1). Taxonomy (NCBI): domain Bacteria; kingdom Bacillati; phylum Actinomycetota; class Actinomycetes; order Micrococcales; family Intrasporangiaceae; genus Ornithinibacter; species Ornithinibacter sp. The sequence goes on from NZ_DAORSO010000033.1 coordinate 21,834, forward strand.
CCGCAGCGTCGACGTCATCGGCCACGAGCTCGCGCACGGCGTCACCCAGTTCACCTCGGGCCTGAACTACCAGGACCAGTCGGGCGCGCTCAACGAGTCGGTCTCCGACGTCTTCGGGGTGCTCGTCAAGCAGCGCCTGCTCGGCCAGAGCGCGGACCAGGCCGACTGGCTCATCGGCGCCGAACTGCTCGGCCCCGACGTCAAGGGTGTGGCGATCCGCTCGATGGCTGCCCCCGGCACGGCCTACGACGACCCGCGCCTGGGCAAGGACCCGCAGCCTGGCCACATGCGTGACTACGTCGACACCCAGGACGACAACGGCGGCGTCCACATCAACTCCGGCATCCCCAACAAGGCCTTCCACGTCGTTGCGACCACCCTCGGCGGCAACGCCTGGGAGGCCGCCGGCCAGGTCTGGTTCGACACCATCACCGGTGACATCAGCGCCGACTGCGACTTCGAGACCTTCGCCGCTCTTACGGTCAAGGCCGCCACCGCACGCCACGGCGCCCGGTCCGAGGTCGTCGCCGCCGTGCGCGCGGGCTGGGTCGCGGTCGGCCTCGCGGATGCCGTCGCCCCGGCTGGCGAGGACTCCTCACCGTCCGGGGGTGGCAAGGGCTCCCCCGCCGCGCCGTCCAGCCCGGCGGAGCCCGCACCACCGAAGCCGACCTCGGGCACGCAGGTCAACGTCCGCCGCACCGGAG
>NZ_DAORSO010000034.1:0-2853 GCF_035443565.1 Ornithinibacter sp.
CCTGGTCCCAGGGGCGCCAGTCGTCGCGGCCCGGCTCGCGCTCACTCGTCATGGGGTCGATTCTGCCTGCTGGTCGGTCCTGGTGAGGACGACCCCCTGGCTGAACCCGTTGCTCACGGCCGCCGTGGCGGCGCGCGTTGGCGTGGCCGTCGCTGCCACGAGGGGGGTCACGGTGGCCAGGGCAGGCCGACCGGTGCCGGGTGCGGGAACCATGGTCAGGCTCCAGGCGGCGGCTGCGGAGATCCCGGCGGCCGCAGCGGCGATCACCGTGGCGCGCAGCGGGCTGCGGTGGCAGGGCGGAGCACCGGGAGCGAGCAGCCGCAAGGGGTCGTGCTGAGGGCTCGGCGGGGTGCTCGCACGCGGCAGGTCTGCGGCCATCGTGCTGCCGAGCGCGAGCAGGGTGGTGCGCAGGTCCCCCGGCATGGTCGGGGCTCCAGCCAGGGCACTGCGCAGCCGACGCTCCTGGTCGACGGCGTGGCCGCAGACCTGACAGGTCACGAGGTGCCGGTCCCACGCCCACTGGCGGTTCAGCGGAAGGCGGCCGGCGGCGTACTCGGTGAGCTCGTCGTCGAGGCACTGCACCCGGGTGGAGTGGGTCATACGACCCCCGCGGCGGGACGGCGGATGATCCGGCCCGTGCTCCTCGTGGGCGCACTCGTGGTCGGCTGCGGTGCGCGGTGGGCCAACGACTCGCGCAGCTGGGCGCGACCGCGGTGGATGCGCGAGCGCACGGTCCCGAGCTTGATGCCCAGGGTCGCGGCGACCTCCTCGTAGGACAGCCCCTCGATGTCGCACAGCACGACCGCGGCCCGGAAGTCCGGGGAGAGTGCGTCGAGCGCACGCTGCACGTCGTCGTCGAAGTGGGCGTCGTGGTACGCCTGCTCGGGGCCGGGCCCGCGCCCCTCGAGGCGGGCGGCCGACTCATCGGAGAGGGCGTCGAAGCGGATCCGCTGCTTGCGGCGCATCTTGTCGAGGAAGACGTTGGTCGTGATGCGGTGCAGCCAGCCCTCGAACGTGCCGGGCTGGTAGGTGTGCAGCGACCGGAACACCCGCACGAACACGTCCTGGGTGAGGTCCTCGGCGTCGTGGACGTTCCCCGTGAGGCGGTATGCGAGTCGGTACACCCGCGCGGAGTGCTGCTCGACGACCTCCTCCCACGTCGGGGGAACCCAACCGGCAGCCGGCAGGTCGCCGGTCCGCACGGCATCCGTCGTCGTCATCGTCTCTTCCCTCACCGAGCTGCTCATGTCACCCATCGATACGCGTCCAGTCCGACAATTGTTCCCGGATTCCCTGAACAAACGCTGGGAACGTGCGTCGGGGCCTTCGACCGCGCCCCGGGCCATAGGGTTGACGCATGAGCACCCTGAGGCCCGCCAGCTGGACGTACACCGAGGAGTTCGTGACCGAGCCGGAGGTCATCGAGAACGCCCGACGGCGCGGTCTGGAGTTCGGCGACGCCTCCCCGGTCGGCACGGGCGCCGGGGCGATGCTGCGCGTCGTCGCGGCCGCTGTCCAGGCGCGGCACGTCGTCGAGATCGGCACGGGGGCCGGCACGTCGGGCCTGTGGCTGCTCTCCGGCATGCCCGACGACGGGGTCCTCACGACCATCGACTCCTCCGCCGAGCACCAGCGAGCCGCCCGCGAGGCCTACGCGGAGGCCGGCTACGCCCACCAGCGCACCCGCGTCATCACCGGGGACGCCGCCGAGGTGCTGCCCCGGATGACCGACGGCGCCTACGACCTGGTCGTCATCGACGCCGACAAGCCCGGCTACCCGACGTACGTCGAGCACGCGATCCGGCTGCTGCGACCGGGCGGGGTGCTCGTGATGGACAACATGCTCTGGCACGACCAGGTCGCCGACCCCGCGGCGCGCGACGCGACGACGAGCACCCTGCGCGACCTCGGCAAGGCGCTGCGCGACCACGACCAGCTCACGACGACCCTGCTGCCGGTGAGCGACGGCCTGCTCGTCGCCGTCAAGCGCTGAGGCGACCGCTCAGCTGACCTCGGGGCCCGCCCCGCGGCGGAACCCGGCGGGGCCCTCGGCGATCGCGACGACCTCCCAGTCCTCGATGGTGATCGGCGCGGAGCCGATCATCACGCTCCCCGGTGCCGTGGCGGCACCGGGCTCGAAGCTCTCGCGGAAGACCGTGCGGTCCTGCTCGGAGTCGAAGACGTACGTCCCCTCGAACCACTCGCCCTCGCGCATGCGCCACACCTTGAAGGCGAGGCCGTCGAGGAACATGAACCGTGCGATCGAGGTGCCGACGACGTACTCGCGCAGCTGGTCGGCGGCATCCGCCGGGGCGTCTTCCAGCGACCAGCGAACGGTCAGCCCGTAACCGGCGTTCATGCCATCTCCTCCAGCCACCGCAGCAGCAGTCGTGTCCCGAAACCGGTGGCCCCCTTGGCGGAGGTGCCGGCGTCGACGTCCGAGCGGCCGGTGCCTGCGATGTCGAGGTGTGCCCACGGGCGCTCACCGACGAACTCCCGAAGGAACAGGGCCGCCGTCACCGCACCGCCACCCACGCCGGGAGCGATGTGGGCGACGTCAGCGACGTCGGAGTCGAGGGCTCGACGGTAGGTCTGCGCGAGGGGCATCGGCCACAGCGTCTCACCAGTCGTCGCCCCGGCAGCCTCGAGCGCGGCGCTGAGGGCCGGGTCGGTGGCGAAGACCGGCGCGATGGACCTCCCCAGAGCGATCCGCGCCGCGCCGGTGAGGGTCGCGACGTCGACCAGGACCGTGGGATCGAGTGCGGCATCGGCGTAGGCGAGTGCGTCGGCGAGCACGATGCGGCCCTCGGCGTCGGTGTTGCCGATCTCGACGGTGCGACCGCCGTACTGGGT
>NZ_DAORSO010000034.1:2953-22510 GCF_035443565.1 Ornithinibacter sp.
TGCGGCCCTCGGCGTCGGTGTTGCCGATCTCGACGGTGCGACCGCCGTACTGGGTCACGACGTCCCCCGGCCGGTACGAGGCCCCGTCGACGGCGTTCTCGGCCAGGGCGAGCAGACCGGTGACCCGCACCGCGACCCCGAGCTCGTGGCAGGCGGCCACGACGGCCAGGACGATGGCCGCTCCGGACATGTCGGTCTTCATCCCGACCATGCCGTCGACCGGTTTGACCTGGAGGCCACCGGTGTCGAACGTGATGCCCTTGCCCACCAGCACGACACGTGGGGTCGCAGCGGTGGCGCCGTCCGGGACGTGGTCGAGCTGGACGAGACGAGGCGGCGTGGCCGACCCCGACCCCACGGCGATCAGGCCGCCGAACCCCTCCCGGGCGAGCTGGCGCTCGTCCCAGACCCGCACGTCGAGGTGGCTCTGCTTCGCCACGGCCCGGGCCTGCCGGGCCAACCAGGCCGGGTTCTTGGTGTTCGACGGTGTCATCGACAGGCCTCGCGCGAGCAGCTGGGCGCGGGCCCGGGCCTCGGCGTCGGCGACCGTCCCGGCATCCTCGGTGCCGGCGACCACGGCCTCGGATGCCGGGTGCGTCACCACCGTGGGTCCCTTGCGGGTCCAGCGGGGAGAGGACCAGGACGCGAGCACGACGGCCTCGACGTAGGCCGCGAGGGCCTGCGAGCCCGCAGCCCCCGCCACGGCGTGGACCACCCGCGATCGGCCGCGAGTCGCGCGGCCGATCGCGGCGCCGGCACTGCGCCACGCGGCATCCGAGCCGTCGTCGACGCCCACGAGGACGACCCTGCGCACGGCGTGCGCACCGGGCATCAGGGGGATGGTCGTCTGCGCCCCCGCCTTGGTGCTGGGCGCGAACGTCGTGAGGACGTCATCGGCATGGAGGCCGAGCGCCTCGATGGCGGCGCGGGCGCTCGTGTCCCCGAGCGCGTCATCGGCACCGACGACCGCGACGAGGGCTGTGCCGTCCGGGTCGCTGCCGCCGGACTGGATGGCCGCGAGGGCTGCCCCGAGGTCGGGCAGCACGCTCCACGAGGAGGTGGCTGGGTGGCGCAGGACGTCGACTCGGGGCACCGGTCGACCATATCGAGCGGGATGCCTGACACGCGCCGAGGCCCCCACCGGTTTCGGTGGGGGCCTCGGCGTGGAGGGGTCAGGCGTGGGTCACGCCAGACCTTCGCAGTTGTCGATCGCGGCGCCCAGGGCGCGCACCTCGTCGGGAGTCATCTCGACGACGAGTCGCCCCCCACCCTCCAGAGGCATGCGAAGGACGATGCCACGACCTTCCTTGGTGACCTCGAGCGGGCCGTCGCCCGTCCTCGGCTTCATTGCCGCCATGGCTCAAATCCCTTCCTCGCCGCGGCGCCGTCTGGTGCGTGCCGCGTGGTGTCCGACGCCGGAGGGCCGGAATGCTGACCCATTATCCCGCAGTGGTGCGGCGCGACGAAATCCGGCTCAACGCACGGCGGTCGCTCACGGAGGGAAGGAGCCCCACGGGGTGTACACCAGAAGGGCAGCCGTCCACCAGAAGAGCCCGGCGACGACGACGACGAGGACGACCGCGACCCTGCGGCGCCAGTGGGGCACGACGCGTTCGCCGTTCGCCGTGCGCATCGCGACCGAGGCCACCAGGGCGGCGATCGGGAAGTCGAGGAGGAGGAAGCGCCACATGCTCGTGATGGGGCGCACGACCGCGAACATGTACAGCGGGTAGGCGAGCGCCCAGGCGCGGGCCTCGATGCAGATCCACCGGCCGTGGCGACCGAGCACGAGGGCCACGTACGTGCCGAGCAGGGCGACGAGGACGACGACTCCCGCGACACCCTTGCCCTGCCAGGCCCACTCCACCCAGAGCACGAACGGCCCCTTGTCGGGGCGCTGACCCCACGCCGCCTGCACGTCGAAGAACGCCGTCGGGACCCCCGTGGCCACCGCGGCCACGACGGGCCAGGCCACACCGCTCACCCCGACCGCCGCGAGCATGACGAGGGCACGCCACCGCTGCCCCAGGAGAGGGGGGACGCCGGCCGCCCGGTCCTCGCGCCAGCGCACCACGAGGTGGATGAGGACGGCCACCCCGAGCGCGGGGGCCACTCCCCGGGCAAACCCCAGGGGGATGGCGACCAGGGCCACGAGGAGGTAGTTGCGCCGGATGAGCATGAGCAGGGCCCCGGCGACCAGCGCCACGGCCAAGGCCTCGGTGTACGGCTTGAGCATGACGGCGGTCGTCGGGTAGAAGCACCAGAGGCCGGCGGCCACGAGGGCCAGCCGGTCGCGCTGGGGCTGACGGTCAGCGTGCTCACCCGAGCGCAGGACCGCCCAGATGAGCAGGGCGGCGACACCACCGAGGACGACGTTGAGCACCACCCCGGCGGCGGTGAACGGCATCCCCGTCACCATGAGCAGCTTCACCAGATAGGGGTAGAGCGGGTAGAACGCCCAGGCGCTGTACGTCACGCGGCCGGTGTCGGCATCGACCGGGAGCGGGACGGGGTAGCCGTCCTGCGCGATCCGCTGGTACCAGACGCCGTCCCACAGCCCGAACATGTCCCCGAGGCCGGGGTCGTCGTGGCCGACCCCGGCCGGGGTCTGGAACCACGTCGCCGCGACCCAGAGCGCGAGCAGCGCAACGAGGCGGGAGATGAGGTAGACGGCGAGGATGGTGAGCACCGGGTGGTTCAGGGCACGCGCGCCGAGGGCGTGCCTGCCCTCGGAGGTCAGCAGGCTCGGCCGCACGGGCTGTGCCGGGGCTCGGTCAACCAGCGCCATCGGTCACGCTCCGGACGTCCCAGACGTGGACGCCACCCGTCGTCACGGGCTCGCCGAAGGCACTGGAGAGCGAGGCCAGCAGGGCCCCCTCGGCCGGCCGGCCCTGCGGGAGCACGATGGCATCGACTCGGCCCTGCCGCAGGTTGGTGGTGAACTCCTCGACCTGTTCGGGGGTCGCGAGCGTCGGCTGGTCGGCCTCGGCGATCGCCGCCATCCACTGGGTCAGGCCCGTCGGGGTGGCCCCGTACTGGCCCCCTCGTTCCGGGGTGGTGTCGGGCCCGACGAAGTACCCGGCCACGACGGGGAAACCCCATCGCGCCTGCGCCTGCCACTCCAGGGCCCGGGTGTCGCCGACCCAGGGGGCCGGCGCCGCGAGGACGGACCCGCCCTCGTCGACCCAGTCCTTCCACGACCCGTCGACGAAGAACTGCGGCATCGGGGCCCGTTGGTCGACGACGAGGGGCGTCGGGAGCACGGGGAGCAGGACGAGACCCGCCGCGCCTGCTGCGGCGGCCAGGGCAGCGCCCGGGCTCGCCGAGGACCGGCCGACCGCGCGCCTCACCTCTTCGGCACCGATCGCGAGCAGCGCACCCAGCGCCGGCACCGCGATCAGGGCAAAGCGGGTCGGGAGCACGTTCTCGAGGATCGGGACGTGCTCGAACAGCACGCCGGGTGCGGGGATGCCGGTGGATCGACCGTTGACGACGACCTCCTCACCGAGTGAGAACCAGCAGGAGATGAGCACGACGACTCCCAGCGCCTGGACGGCCGGGCGCCGCCACAGCGCGATGACGACGGCGACCGCGGCAAGCAGCAGGGGGATGCCGAAGAAGGAGTTCTCCTCGGTGCGGTTCATCGACAGCGCGGCCGACGCCCACACGTCCGCGCCGATGCTGCGGGTGGCCCGACCCCACAGCTGCGCGAGGTCGTTGCCGCCCGGCGGGTGCCAGATGGAGGTGTAGCTGCGTGGACCGGCGAACTGCCACCACAGCGGCACCGCGACGATGGCCAGGCAGACGCCGGCGCCGAGAGCCAGGCCCCGCGCGAGCGGGCGCAGCACCTCGCGGTGGTGGGCGAGCACCACCGGGGCGGCGATCGCCAGGCCGATGGCCGTGAGCAGCAGCACCTCCTCGCCGATGAACACCTGCCAGGCCGCGAGCAGGCCGAGGACCACCGCGTCCCGTCGGGGACGCCCACCCTGCGCGAGGCGGATGACCCGGTCGACGATGACCGGCACCAGGAACTGGGCGACGAAGTTGGGGTGACCGTTGGCGTGCGAGACCATCCCCGGTGCGAAGCCGACGAAACCGGCGCCGATGGCCGCGAGCAGGGGGTGGACCGCGAGACGACGGCGGAACAGCCAGAACCAGGCGGATGCCGTGAGCGCCAGCCCCAGCACCTCGACGAGCACGAACGTGGCCGACGGTCCCGCGAGCAGGGTCAGGGGGGCCAGCGGAACGCCGAGCCCGAGCACTGCCGCGTTGGCCATGAGGTTGACGCCGTCGGGGAAGTTCTGGAGGTCGGTGAACAGGGGGTTGGAGAACGTGACGAGGTTGTGGGCGGTGGCCCCGAAGTACCACTCGAAGGCCTGCTGGTCCTGGACTCCCTGGGACAGGTAGCCGGTGCGCAGGTCGGCGACGAGGCCGGAGAGCAACCACACCGCCACCAGGAGGTAGACCGCCGGGGCGGCGAGGTCCGAGCGCCGCCACGGCAGGGGGGACGGCTCCGTCGTCGACCGGTCCCGACCGGCCCGGCCGGGCTGGGTCTGCGACGCGTCGTCGGGGGCGAGTGCCGCGGCTGTCACGCGGGGCCCGAGGAGTCCCGGGGCCTCGTCCGGGTGCTCTAACGTCGAGTCGTGGGCCTCGCCCCGCAGGTGCGCGATGGCTCGGTCGTGCGCGGCCACCCGACCCTCGAGGACCCGGATGACCTCGTCGACCTGCTCGCGCCGGTACCCCCTCAGCTGGGTGCGCAGCGCGTCGTCGAGCGGAGCGGTCATGCCGCGGCCCGGGCGAGGACCCCGTCGACGACCCTGGCGAACAGCACGGCGGCCAGCCGGTCGCCGATGGGCCTCGTGAGCGTCTTCAGCCCGGGCAGCCACAGTTCCTCTGCCCACACGATCGACGAGCCGCCGGGACGCTCCGGGTCCGGACGCACCGTGATGTCGGCCCAGCCGTGCAGGAACCGGCCGGTCTTGACCAGTCGCAACCGGTGCCCGGGCTCCAGGGCCGTCACGAGCATGCGGTCCGCGATCGCCAGTGGCCCCAGGCGGGTCCAGGCGATGACCTCGGCGCCGAGGGCCAACCCCTGCTCGGGCACCTCGACGTCGGTCAGGGGAACGTGCGCGGTGTGCTCGGCCAGGTCGGTGAGGGCGGCAAAGGCGACAGCAGGTGCCAGCGGCGTGCGGCGGGTGATCGTGCAGGCCATCGGCTCACTGACCTCCCGACCGGTTCTCGTCGAGCAGTCGCGCGAGCTCGGCCTCGCGTTGCGCCAGCGTCTCGTGCAGGACCTCCAGGCGGGTGTCGACGTCGTCGATGCGGTAGCCGCGCACCTCGGTGTCGAAGCGCACGGCAGCCACGTCGCTCGCGCTCGGGACCTCGGGGAGCCCCGTCTCCGGGGTCGTCGAGACAGCAGCGACCAACGGGTCGGCGGGCACCCGCCCCGTGGCCACGCCGAGCACGACCAGGACGAGCGCGACGGCGACGAGCCCGAGGACGATGAGAGCAACCACGCCCCGATCCTACGGCGGCCACACCGCCTCTACTCTGACGTGCCCGCGGGTGGCGACGGCGTGGACGAGCGTCGTGCCGAGGCGTCGGCGGCGATGATGGTGCCCACCGCCTCGTCGACGTCGTCGGTGAGGGTCAGCAGGTCGAGGTCACCGGTGCTGATCGTGCCGCGCGCGGCTGCGGTGTCGCGCAGCCAGTCGAGCAGGCCACCCCAGTAGTCACGACCGAGCAGGACGATCGGGAAGCTGGTCACCTTCTGCGTCTGCACGAGGGTCACCGCCTCGAACAGCTCGTCGAGCGTGCCGAACCCGCCGGGGAGCACGATGAAGCCCTGCGCGTACTTCACGAACATCGTCTTGCGGGCGAAGAAGTAGCGGAAGTTCACCCCGAGGTCGACGAACTCGTTGAGCCCGGCCTCGAACGGCAGCTCGATGCCCAGCCCCACGGACGTGCCACCGGCGTCGAGGGCACCCTTGTTGGCGGCCTCCATCGCCCCCGGCCCACCGCCGGTGATGACGGCGTAGCCGGCATCCACGAGGGCGGCGCCCACGCGGCATCCGAGCTCGTAGACCGGGTCGTGGGGCTTGGTGCGGGCCGAGCCGAACACGCTGACGGCCGGACCGAGCTCGGCCAGGGCGCCGAACCCGGTGACGAACTCGGACTGGATGCGCATGACCCGCCACGGGTCGGTGTGCACCCAGTCGGCGGAGCCTCGACTGTCGAGCAGCCGTTGGTCGGTGGTCGAGCCGGGCACCCTGGAGCGGCGCATGACCACCGAGCCCTGGTAGTAGTCGCGGTGGGGACTGGCCTGTGTCGGGGTCGGGTCCACGGCGCCACTGTATGCGGCGCCCTTCACCACTCGCGTCAGGCGAGCCAGCGCAGCAGGGCCTGCTCGCACGCGGTGTACTGCTCGACCGGGCACTGCTCGTCGTCCATGTGGGCGAGGTTGGGGTCGCCCGGCCCGAAGTTCACGGCCGGCACGCCGAGGGCGGAGAAGCGGGCCACGTCGGTCCAGCCCTGCTTGGCCTCGACCGTGAGGCCCAGGGCCTCGACGAACGCCTTGGCCGCGGGAAGGTGCAGCCCCGGGCGGGCACCGCCGGCGTTGTCGACCACCACCACGTCGAAACCGGAGAAGACCTCGCGAACGTGCGCCTCGGCATCCTCCTCGGTGAGCGAGGGCGCGTAGCGGTAGTTGACCGTGACCACGCACCGGTCGGGGATGACGTTGGTCGCCGTGCCGCCGGAGATGAGCACGGCGCCGAGGGCTTCGCGGAACTCGAGCTCGTCGACGACCCGGGTGACCGGCTCGTAGGCCGCGAGGCGCGCGAGCACCTCGGCGGCGTCGTGGATGGCGTTGTGGCCCTTCCAGGGACGTGCCGAGTGCGCCGCGATGCCCTTGGTGCTCACCTCGGCGCGCAGCGTGCCCTTGCAGCCACCCTCGATGCGGGCGTCGGTGGGCTCGAGCAGCACCGCGAAGTCGGCGTCGGCGAGCAGGTCGGGAGCCTGCTGCTGCACGAGGAGCAGGCCGTTGTGGACCGAGTCGATCTCCTCGGCCTCGTAGAAGACGAAGGTGAGGTCCCGGCTTGGCTCGCGCACCTCGTGGGCGATCCGCAGCATGACGGCGACGCCGCCCTTCATGTCGACCGTTCCGCGACCCCAGAGCACCTCGCCGCCCTGACCCTGCACGCGTCGGGTGGGCAGGTTGGCCGGCTCGACGGTGAGGGGCACGGTGTCGATGTGACCGGCGAGCACGACCCGCTCGGCGCGGCCGAGGTCGGTGCGGGCCACGACGGTGTTGCCGATGCGCGCCACGGTGAGGTGGGGCAGCGGGCGCAGGGCCGCCTCGACGGCATCCGCGAGGGCGCGCTCGTCCAGGCTCACCGACTCGATGTCGCAGACGGCGGCGGTGAGCGAGGTGACGTCGTCGGCCAGGTCGAGCGCAAGGGGTGTGAGCGGCATGGCGTCAGCGTAATCACCGCACGGGCGTGTCCGTCGGCCACCGTAGGCTTGTCGCATGACACGCACCGCCTGGGGTCACGCCCTGATCACGCTCACCGACGACGCGACGGTGCTCGACGCCTGGTTCCCCGCCCCGGCCCTGGGTGAGCCCGGCGGCGCCGGCGAGCTCGCGGCCCCGGCCGGTCTGGAGGCCCTCGCGGTGCCGGATGCCGTGCGTGGCGTTCGTCGGGAGCTACGGTTGGTGAGCGTTGACCTCGACGCGCCCCCGGCCGACGCCCCGGACGGCTGGCTGCGCCTGCACCTGCTCTCCCACCGGCTGTGCGCTCCGAACAGCATCAACCTCGACGGGCTCTTCGGGGTGCTCACCAACGTCGTGTGGACCTCACAGGGCCCGTGCGCCGTCGACGGCTTCGAGCTGACCCGGGCCCGCCTGCTGGCGCGCGGCCCCGTGCAGGTGTTCGGCATCGACAAGTTCCCCCGGATGACCGACTACGTCGTGCCCGCCGGGGTGCGGATCGCGGATGCCGACCGCGTGCGTCTGGGGGCCCACCTCGCGAGCGGCACCACCGTCATGCACGAGGGCTTCGTCAACTTCAACGCCGGCACGCTCGGGACCTCGATGGTCGAGGGTCGGATCAGCCAGGGAGTCGTCGTCGGCGACGGGTCCGACATCGGTGGCGGCGCGTCGACCATGGGCACGTTGTCCGGCGGCGGGACGGAACGCGTGAGCATCGGCGAGCGTTGCCTGCTCGGAGCCGAGTCCGGGCTCGGCATCGCACTCGGTGACGACTGCGTGGTCGAGGCCGGGCTCTACGTCACCGCAGGCACGAAGGTCTCGCTCCCCGACGGGAGCGTCACCAAGGCCAGCGAGCTGTCCGGTCAGAGCAACCTGCTCTTCCTGCGCAACTCGGTGACGGGCGCGGTGCAGGCCCGGCCGCGTGACGGGCACGGCATCGTGCTGAACTCTGCGCTCCACGCCAACGACTGACACCTGAAGGACTCCTCCACCATGCCCCGCACCGCCAAGGGCGCCATCGCCCTTGCCGAACACGAGCCCCGGTCGCGGGCGCGACGCCGCCTCGGCGCCCTCGTGGTGCTCGCGATGCTCGGGGTGGTCGCCGTCGGGGGGTACGCCGCCGTCGGCTACCTCCGCATGCTGTGGACGCCCGAGCAGTGTGAGGTGACCGCGGCCGGTTCGACGTTCCAGTGGGCTCCGGACCAGGCGAGCAACGCGGCCGCCATCACCGCCATCGCGATCAAGCGCGACCTGCCCCCGCGGGCGGCCACCATCGCGATCGCCACCGCCATGCAGGAGTCCAAGGTCCGCAACATCACCTATGGCGACCGCGACTCGCTCGGCCTGTTCCAACAGCGGCCCTCACAGGGCTGGGGTACGCCAGAGCAGATCCTCAACCCGGAGTACTCGACGAACAAGTTCTACGACGCGTTGGTGAAGGTCGAGAGCTACACGGACATGGAGATCACCGACGCCGCCCAGGAGGTGCAGCGCTCGGCCGCGGGCAAGGCCTACGCCCAGCACGAGGCGCAGGCGCGGGCCACGGCATCCGTGCTGTCCGGCCAGACCCATGCCGGGATGGTGTGTCTGCTCGAGGACCCGGCAGCACCGGGCGACGCCCGCTCGGTCGCGGATCTCATCGAGCAGGACTTCGGTGTCACGGCCGACGTCGACGGTGACACGGTGACGCTGAGCACCGACGACGAGGACCTCGCGTGGGCGGTCGGCTCGTGGGGTGTGGCCCGGGCCGTCGACACCGGGGCGGTGCGCGTCGTCGTCGCCGACCGTGAGTGGCAACGCGGCATGGGCGACTCGGCCCGCCAGTGGAGCACCACCGATGCGCCGTCGGCTGGTGCTCCGGCGGTCACGATCCACCTCACCTGATCCGTCGTTCGGGCGCTCGAGGGCTCGAGCACTCGAGCGCCACGGTCGGCTCAGGTGGCGAGGCTGAGCTCTCGCTCCACGACGGTGGGCTGTTCGTGCGCCACCGCGAGCGCGCGGGCGAGGTCCGCGACGACGTCCTGCGGGCTCTCGAGGCCGACGGAGAGTCGCAGGAGCCCCGCGTCGGGCCGGGCCTCGGGTGCGACCGGTCGGTGGGTCAGGGCGGCCGGATGCTGGATGAGGGTGTCGACACCGCCGAGTGAGACCGCGTGGGTGACCAGGCGACAGTTGTCGGCAACGGCGGCCGCCGCGGCGTACCCACCGCGCAGAGCGAACGACAGGACGGAGCCGGGGCCGCTCATCTGTCGGCCCACGAGCCCCATCGGGTCGCACTGCGCCAGGCTGGGGTGGAGCACGCGCTCGACCTCGGGTCGGCCCTCCAGCCATCGTGCGACGACAGTCGCGTTCTCCTGCTGGGTGAGCACTCGCACCGGCAGCGTCTGCAGCCCCCGGTGCAGGAGGTAGGCCGACTGGGGTGCCAGGAGGCCGCCGGTGATCGCCCGGACCGTGCGCAGCCTCACGGCCCACTCCTCATCGGTTGCCACCACGCCACCGAGCAGGTCCCCGTGACCACCGATGAACTTGGTGGCCGAGTGCACGCTGAGTGCGGCTCCGTGCGCCAGCGGCTGTTGCAGCACCGGGGTCGCGAAGGTGTTGTCGACGAGCACGGGAACGGTGCCTGCCCTGGCGACGACGTCGGCGATGTCGACGAGGTCGAGGGAGGGGTTGGCCGGGGTCTCCACGATGACGAGCCCGGTGTCGGGGCGGATCGCGGCATCCACCTCGTCGGTCCTCGCCCAGGTGACCCTGGTGCCGAGCAGCCCGGTGGCCAGGAGGTGGTCCGTCCCGCCGTACAGCGGTCGCACCGCGACGACGTGGGGACGGCCGGCGGCGACGGCCGCGAGCAGGCAGGCCGTGATCGCGGCCATCCCGGAGGCGAAGGCCACCCCGGCGGGCGCTCCCTCGAGCTGGGCAAGGGCCCGCTCGAACCGGTCGACGTTGGGGTTCCACAGTCGCTGGTAGACCAGCGAGTCGTCCTGCTGGGGGCGGCCACCGGTGGCCATCCGTTCGTAGGCCTCACCGCCGAGCTCGACGCTCGGGAGGGGATAGGTGCTCGACTGGTCGACGGGTGGGACGTGCGCACCGAGGGCGGCGAGGTCCTCCCGCCCGGCGTGGACTGCGACAGTGAGGGGCTCCATGCCTCGATGGTGGTGCTTTCACCGGATGGGGTGCAACAGTTCCGTGGAATCCTCGACAGATCGTGTGCTGATGGGGGATTCTTCCGTACATGGCCCCTCACCCGACCACCGACCACCGGATTCCGCGCCGCCCCCTCGATGACGTCGACCGGGCCCTGGTCGAGCTGCTGTCCACGGACGGGAGGATGCCGAACGCCGAGCTGGCGCGACGGGTGGGCATCGCGGAGTCGACGTGCGCCGGACGGGTGAAGGCCCTGCGTGATGGCGGGGTCGTGCTCGCGATCCGCGGTGAGGTCGACCTCGCCGCACTCGGTCGCCCGATCGAGGCGATGGTGGCGCTGCGCTTCACCGGGCACGCCCGGGAGTCGATGGACTCCTTCCGCGACCGGGTGGCGTCCATCCCGGGGGTCGTCGCCGCCTACCACGTCGCCGGGGCCGACGACTTCCTCGTGCACATCAGCGGCGCCACCGCCAACGACCTGCGTGACCTCGTCCTGGACCACCTCACCTCCGTCGAGGGGGTGGCTCACGCCCAGACGAGCCTGATCTTCGAGCGGGTGCGCGGCCGTCGGCCGCTCGGGTGAGAGCGACCGGTCAGCGGTCGGTCAGCGCTCGCCGACGGGCACGTAGTTGCGCTCGCCCTCGCCGATGTAGACCTGGCGCGGCCGCCCGATCTTGGTCGTCGGGTCCTCGATCATCTCGCGCCACTGGGCGATCCAGCCGGGCAGGCGGCCCAGCGCGAAGAGCACCGTGAACATGCGCGTGGGGAAGCCCATCGACTTGTAGATCAGGCCGGTGTAGAAGTCGACGTTCGGGTAGAGCTTGCGCTCGATGAAGTACTCGTCGGCCAGGGCGATCTCCTCGAGGCGCATGGCGATCTCGAGCAGGTGGTCACCGCCCGCCGTCTTGGCGAGGATCTCGTGCGCGGTGTCCTTGATGATCGCGGCGCGGGGGTCGTAGTTCTTGTAGACCCGGTGGCCGAAGCCCATGAGGCGGACGCCGTCCTCCTTGTTCTTGACCTTGGTCATGAACTCGTCGGTGGAGAAGTCAGCCTTCTCGATGCGCTCGAGCATCTCGAGGACGGCCTGGTTGGCACCGCCGTGCAGCGGGCCGAACAGCGCGTTGATCCCGGCCGAGACCGAGGCGAAGAGGTTGGCCTGCGAGGAGCCGACGAGGCGCACGGTCGACGTCGAGCAGTTCTGCTCGTGGTCGGCGTGCAGCACGAGCAGCAGGTCGACCGCCCGGACGAGGTCGGGGTCGATCTCGTAGTCCGTGGCCGGGACCCCGAACGTCATCCGCAGGAAGTTCTCGACGAGGGAGAGGTTGTTGTCCGGGTAGAGGAACGGCTGGCCGATCGACTTCTTGTAGGCGTAGGCCGCGATCGTCGGCAGCTTGGCCAGCAGGCGGATCGTCGAGATCTCGACCTGCTCCTTGTCGAACGGGTCGAGGCTGTCCTGGTAGAACGTCGACAGGGCGGAGACGGCCGAGGAGAGCACCGGCATCGGGTGAGCGTCGCGCGGGAAGCCCTGGAAGAAGCCCTTGAGGTCTTCGTGCAGCATCGTGTGCTGGCTGATCCGGCCCTCGAACTCGGCGAGCTGGCTCGGCGTGGGCAGCTCGCCGTAGATGAGCAGGTAGGAGGTCTCGATGAAGCTCGACTGCTTGGCGAGCTGCTCGATGGGGTACCCGCGGTAGCGCAGGATGCCGGCGTCGCCGTCGATGTAGGTGATGGCGCTGGTGCAGCTGGCCGTGTTGGTGAAGCCACCGTCCAGCGTGACGTTCCCGGTCTCCTTGAGCAAGGACGAGATGTCATACCCGCCGTTGCCTTCAGTGGCCCGTACGAGGGACAGGTCGAGCTGCTTGCCAGCAGCGGACAGGGTGGCGCCATCAGTCATGTCGTCGTCCTTCACGAGGGGCAGGGAACCATTCGACCTTACAGTCCGTGGGCGGGAGCAGAAACCGCACGCCCGTCAGCCTTGTCTCGGGAGGTCACCCGAGGCGACGAACGGCGGCCTCGATGCGCTCATCGGTCGCCGTGAGGGCGATGCGCACGTGCTGACGTCCGGCGGGGCCGTAGAAGTCACCGGGGGCGGCGAGGATGCCGCGGTCGGCCAGCCGCTCGATGCTCACCCGGCAGTCCTCCCCCGCGCTCGCCCAGAGGTACAACCCGGCTTCGGAGTCATCGACCCGAAGGCCGAAGGACTCCACGGCCGGCAGGAGCGCGGCCCGGCGAGCGGCGTACCGCTGCTTCTGCGCCACGACGTGGTCAGCGTCGGACAGGGCTGCGAGCATGGCGCGCTGAACCGGCCACGGAACGATCATCCCGGCGTGCTTGCGGACCTCGAGGAGCTGCCCGACCAGAACGGGGTCACCCGCCACGAAGGCACCGCGGTACCCGGCGAGGTTCGACTGCTTGGACAGCGAGTACACGCACAGCAGCCCCTCGTGGGACCCACCCGTCACGCGCGGGTCGAGGATCGACGGCGTGGTCGGCGGCTCGCGTGACCCCGCGGCGCGAGGGCGCCAGTCGAGCTCCGCGTAGCACTCGTCGGAGGCGACCACCACCCCGTGCTCGCGGGCCCAGGACACCACCTTCGCGAGGTGCTCGATGCCGAGCACCTTTCCGGTGGGGTTGCCGGGGGTGTTCAGCCACAGCAGCTTCGGCGTTGTCGCTGCCGTCAGCGGGCCCAGTGCCGTGAGGGCGTCGACCGCCACCGGTGTGGCCCCCGCGAGGCGCGCCCCCACGTCGTACGTCGGGTACGCCACGCGCGGGAAGGCCACGACGTCGCCGGGCCCGATGCCCATGAGCAACGGCAGCCAGGCGACGAGCTCCTTCGAGCCGATCGTCGGCAGCACCCCCCCGGGGTCGACGTCGGGCACCCCCCGACGGGCCGCGAACCACGTGGCCACGGCTTCGCGCAGGTCAGGAGTTCCCCAGGTGAGCGGGTAGCCATGGGCATCGGAGGCGGCAGCGAGGGCGTCGCGGACCACGGCAGGGGTGGGATCGACGGGGGTGCCCACCGACAGGTCGACCAGCCCGGAGCCGGCCGGGCCGTCGATGGTGGGGTCGGAAAAGGAGCTCGCCCGCTGCTTGGTCGCAGCGAGCGAGTCCCAGGGAAAGTCGGGCAGGGAGAGCACCGGCGGTGGCCGCGTCCTACTCGTCGTGCTCCTGCGGGGGCAGCGCCGCGATGATCGGGTGGTCCTTGGGGATCATGCCGAGCTTGGCGGCCCCACCCGGGCTGCCGAGGTCGTCGAAGAACTCGACGTTGGCCTTGTAGTACTCCGCCCACTGCTCGGGGACGTCGTCCTCGTAGTAGATCGCCTCGACGGGGCAGACCGGCTCGCATGCACCGCAGTCGACGCACTCGTCGGGGTGGATGTAGAGGCTGCGCTCACCCTCGTAGATGCAGTCGACGGGACACTCCTCGATGCAGGCCTTGTCCTTGAGGTCGACACAGGGCTGCGCGATCACGTACGTCATGACGCCCATACTATGCGGGCCATGGACGAGCGTGTCGAACTGCCCGAGCGTGAGCCCCGGGTCGGGTCTCGCGTCGTGGTGCGACACACCCTGCCCGAGGCGGACCCGCTCACCGGGGCGACCCTCACCGACGTCGTCGGCGACCTCGTCGAGACCGATGCCGCGACCCTCGTGGTCCGCACCCGCCGGGGCCTGGTCACCGTGCCCCGCCACCTCGTGACCGCCCTCAAGGAGATCCCACCGACCCCGTCGCGCCGGGGCAGCCCCCACCGGGCGCTGTCGATCGAGGACCTGCAACGCGTCATGGTCGGCGCCTGGCCCGCGATGGAGAGCGAACGCCTCGGCGACTGGGTGCTGCGCGCATCCCGCGGGTTCACCCAGCGAGCCAACTCGGTCGTGACCGCCGGCTCCCCCGCACGACCGCTGCCCGAGGCACTGGATGCCGTCGAACGCTGGTACGCCGCCCGTGACCTGCCCGCCAACCTCACGATCGCCGGCCCCGTGGGGTTCGACCCGGCATCCGACCTCGTGGGTGCCGAGGCGCTGAGACGCGGGTACCGCGGCCGGGTCGCCACCGTGACGCTCACCGCCCCCACCCGACTCATTGCACGCCAGCCACCCCGGAGAGCGGACAACGAGGTGGCTGGCGTGCAAGAAGTCGAGGTGGGGCGTGACCTCACCGACGACTGGTTCGCCGCCTACCGCTCCTACCGCGCCGTGGACGACCGCGCCGCCCGGGTCGTGCTCACCGGCTCACCCGATCAGGTGTTCGCGACGACGAGGGATGCCGGGGGTCGGGTCGTCGGCATCGGTCGCCTCGGCCTGGCGTCGGCCTGGGGCGGTATCGCGGCCATGTGGGTCGAGCCGACGATGCGCCGCCGCGGGGTCGCGGACGCGATGCTGACCGCCCTCGCCAGAGCGGCCGAGGGTGCCGGTGTCGCGTCCCTGCACCTGCAGAGCGACTCCGACAACCACGTGGCCCTGGCGGTCTACGGGCAGCGGGGGTTCGACCGGCACCACGAGTACGTCAACCTCGTGAGCACCACCGCCTGAACGGCTCCGTCAGGGGCGGGGGTTCGTGCAGGTGACGTCATCCTCGGGGCGGTAGTTCGTCGTGAACTTCTCGGTCTTCACGACCTTGCCCTTCTCCTTGATGATCCGGCCGACCGTGACCTTGAAGCCGGGGACAGGGCTCTGGTCGAGGCAGTCGGGGCTGTCGTCGGTGAACCGCCTGGGCTGCACGATGTCGAAGCGGTCGCTCTTGGTCGCGGTGACGTCGTACTTCTTGGTGCCCCAGAAGTTCACGGTGATCGAGGAGTTGGTCGCGATGACCTCCATTCGCACGCCGCCGTCGGTGGTGTTGGTGAACTTGTTGTGCAGGTCCGGCCACGAGATGGTGGCCTCCCGCCCCTCCGGGTAGCGCGAGATGTAGTAGTAGTGCGGAGTCCAGGCGTCGAGTTCCATGCCCGAGAAGAACGCAGCGTTGAAGATCGTCGTCGACACCTGCGAGATCCCGCCGCCGTAGGCGCTCGCGGCGCGCCCACCGCTGATGATGCCTGCCTTGACGTAGCCCTTGTCAGGAGTGCGCTTGCCGAGGATGGCGTTCATGCTGAACTGCCCCCCCGGCGGGATGTACGTGCCGTTGAGGACTCGCGACGCGACCTTGATGTTCGTGACGCGCGGCTGCCCTGCCGGGTAGTAGGTGGTGAAGGAGGAGATCTTCTCCTTCGGCAGGGTGGCCTTGGCGATCGCGGTCGTGAACTTCGGCGCGACGGCCTTGGTGGTGACCGTGGCAGTGCGGGTCGGCGTCGTGATCGCCTTCCACACCTCGGTCTGGACCGAGGCGTCGTCGAGACCGACGCCGGGAACGTCCGGGGTCACCGTGGGCGTGCTGCCGGAGAAGGTCACGACAGCGTCCTTGGCCACCACCTCGGCGCCGGCCTTCTTCGCCGCAGCACTCACGATCGCGGACAGCTTCTTGGCGTCTGCCTTGGGGGTGATGGTGCCCGAGTCATCGGCTGCCAGGACGATGGCAGGAGCGAAGGCCTTCGGGGTGAGGGTGAAGGACTTCTCCCCCGCCTTCACGGTCACCGGGCCGGACACGGCCACGTCGGCGAACTCGGTCTTGACCCGGGCCAGCTCCTGCGCGGAGACCTTCGGCTCCAGGCTGCGGGCGGCAACCTTGATGGTGCTCTGGGTCGGCCACCAGCGCTGCACGGCGGCCACCGTGCCCGCGACGTCGGTCTCGGTGCCCGTCGTCGGTTCCTTCAGGGCAACCTTGCCCCCTGCGACGGAGATCGACCCCTCGACGGGCTCGGAGTCCAGGTCGGAACGGGCCCCCTCCACCGCCGTGGTGAACACGGCCTCGTCGACCGTGACGACAGCGTTCTCCTCGCCACCACCGAAGAGGTTTCGCCACACGTGGGCCGGGGCGAGGGAGAAGCCCACGAGCCCGTCGACCGTGGTGTCGATGTCGACGCTCACGCCGAGATCGGAAGGCTGGACGGCGACCTCACCCACGGGCGAGGTCAGGGTGACCGGCTCGGTGCCGACATCGGCCAAGCCCGCAGCCAAGGCGTCCCGAGCGCCATCGACGTCCTTGCCGCCCACGTCGACCCCCGCGACCGTGGTGCCCCGTGGCACGCGGTCACCGAGAACCACGGCCGCAGCCACGTAGGCGGCCACGAGCGCCACGAGGGCGCCAGCGAGCAGGAATGGCCACCGGCGCCGGGACGACGGCTGCGCACTCCCGTGGTCATCCGCCGAGGAGGTCTGCGCGAACAGGTCGGTCATGCGATGCTCCCGTAGCTTCCGCGGAAGTGGACCAGGGCTGGCCCCACGTCGTCCGGCAAGGTGATGGACAGGACCTCGGCGACGACGATCATGTGGTCGCCGGCAGCGTGGCTGGTGGTGACGCGGCACTCCAGGTGCATGAGCGCGCCGTCGAGCAGCGCCATGTCCGTGTGTGGACCACGACGGTGCGGTGCCCGGTCGAGCTGCCCGTGCAGCGGGCGACCGGGGGTGGCGAACCACTGCGCCAGTGCTCGTTGGTCGGCCGCGAGGACGCTCACGCCGAAGACCCCCGCCTGCGCGACCGCAGCCAGCCACCGGGTCTCGTTCTCGACACAGACGAGCACCAGGATCGGGTCGAGCGACACCGAGGTGAGGGTGTCTGCGGTCATGGCGTGGTCGTGGCCGTCGCTGGTCGTCGTGAGCACCGTGACGCCAGACGCGAGGCGGCCCATCGCCAGGCGGAACTGGGCTGGATCGAGGTCGTGCTGGCTCACGCTGATTCCTCCTGCTCGGGGAGCTGTCCGGTCAAGGGATCGAGCCGACCGTATCCCTCGCGTCCCGCGAGCCGGGACACGACGTGGTTCGACAAGGCATACCAGCCGTCGCCGACGACGACCTGGGTCTCGTGGCAGCGCAGGGCCTGGCTCTGGGCCGCGACGACGGAGGGGTCGAGCACCGCGTGGGTCACCACGGCATCCGGGACGACCGACGACGCGAAGGGGTCGTCCGGCCCGGGCACGATGAGTCCGCGATCGCCCGGCACGTGCTCCGCGAGCCACTCCCGGTCCTGCAGGACCCAGGACTGCGGCGTCAGCGTGACGTAGAGGACGGGACGCACGGCCGTGCCTGCGACCGCGCGCACCGTCGCGTCGTGGGTGCGCACGTGGTCGGGATGACCGTAGCCACCGGTCGCGTCGTAGGTCACGACGACGTCGGGGCGTACCTCGTCGATCACGGCCCGGATGGCGGCGGCCGCCTCCTCGAGGTCGGCGCCGACCCAGGCGCGCGGGTGCTCGGCAGCAGCGGATCCTGCCATGCCGGAGTCGCGGTAGGTCGCAGCGGCATCGCCGGACGAGGCGCCGAGCAGGTGGTGGACGACGCCCAGGGAACGCATGGCTGCCGTGAGCTCACCGCGGCGGTGGTGGGCAAGCGGGTCCCCCGCCGCACCCTCGAGGTGGGCCAGGGGTGCGGGGATGACCTCGCCCTCCTCGCCGAGGGTGCACGTGAGGACGTGGACGTCATCGCCGCGCGCGACGTGGTGGGCCAAGGCCACCCCGGTCGCGAGGGTCTCGTCATCCGGGTGGGCGTGCACGAAGAGCAGCCGGGGGCGCTGCCCGCGGATCGCCACGTCGTCGAGGAGGCCTTTCACGGGCCCACCGCGATGTCCGCGAACTCGACGACGCCCCCGGCGATGGTGTTTGCCGACAGGTTGCGGATGTCCGATCCCGCGACGTAGAGCGCGCGCCGCTCCGCCAGCCCGATGTACGCCCCCTGCTCGAGCAGTGACTGGTCGACGACGACCCACGCCGCCTCACGCTCGGCCCGGTCGTCGATCTGCTGGATCTGCGCCATCCGGCTGTTCAGCTTGGGGTCGGCCCAGTAGCCGTAGTCGCGCCCGGGCCCGGACGCCGTGATGTTGATCGCGCTGTCGAACAGGGGCGGCAGGATCGTGGATGCAGACGCCCAGGCCGGAGCCCAGTTGCTCCAGAAGACATCGACCTCACCGGCGATCTTGGGGTCGCTGATGGCGGTGAAGTAGTCATCGGTGATGGGTCTGGTCGTGGGCTCGAACCCAGCCAGCCGCCAGCCGGCGACCAGGGCCGCCATCGCCTTGTCCGAGGTGGCGCTGCTGCGGTAGGCCACGGTGAACGGCACCGGCTCGGTCCGCTTGGCCTGGGCGAGCAGCGCCTTGGCCGTGGCAGCGTCGCCACGGTTGCCCGCGCCCACGGGGTCGCCTTCGTGCGCAGCCGCCAGGGAGCGCGGGATGAGCGAGCGTGCCGGGTCTGCCGCCGTCGGCCCACCGATCGCCGTCACGTAGGCCTCCCGGTTGGTCGCGGCGGCGAGCGCCCGGCGGACCAGGGGGTCCTTGAATACCGCGCTCCTGGTGTTGGGAACCAGGTAGTCGACGACCCCTGTCCGCGGGTTGACCGACCGCTCGCGCAGGCTCTGGACCGCGGTGATGTTCTGCTGGATCGCCGGCGGGGCCGAACTCAGGGAGACCGAGGTGCGACCACCGTCGGTGTCGGCCATCACCTGCTGGGTGATGGCCTGGATGTCCATGCCCTCGACGTACTCGATGCGATCGGGATGGGCCCGGCGCACCGGGTCGGCTGACCTGGCCCAGTGCGGGTTGCGCACGAACGTGCCGCCCTCGCCGGGCACCCACGGCTTCTCGAGCACGTAGGGACCGGCGGAGAACACCTCGTACACACCCTCGGGGCCCTTGTCGACGGACTTCTTGACCGGCCCGAAGGCAGGTTGGCTGACCAGTTCGTTGAAGTCGCCGAGCGGAGTGCTCAGCGTGAACGTGAGCTTCTGCCCGACGCACGACACGGCCTTGTCGAATGCCGCCTGCCCCGCCGCCGCGGCCGGGCCCGTGGCATAGGGCCCGGCATACGTGCTCGTGCCGTTGGCCTGCCTCGGGATGGCGAGGACGG
>NZ_DAORSO010000035.1:0-3110 GCF_035443565.1 Ornithinibacter sp.
CCGACCCCTGGGACGAACCCGCCGCACCCGCCACACCAATTGCGTCCGGCGATGTGGCTGCCCCAGCAACCAAGGTGCCGGACACAAGTGAACCCGACCCGTGGGATGAGCCTGCCGCACCCGCCACACCAATTGCGTCCGGCGATGTGGCTGCCCCAGCAACCAAGGTGCCGGACACAAGTGAACCCGACCCGTGGGATGAGCCTGCCGCACCCGCCGCACCAGTTGCGTCCGGCGAAGTGGCCGCCCCAGCAACCACCATGCCGGACGCAAGTGAGCCCGACCCCTGGGACGAGCCCGCAGCAGCTCCGGAGGCCAGCCCTGACACGCCGCCCCCGGCCGCTCCCTCTGCCACGCAGGTCAAGGGCGACCCGGCGCTGCTCGACGAACCCGACCCCTGGGACTGACCGAGCTCACGCCACACGGAACAACCCCGCCATCCCAGTGATGGCGGGGTTGTTTCGTCGTGACGGTGAAATACGTCCGTGAGGTTGAGGTTGCTCCGTCGTCACTGGGATGCGGGGCCATGCCAGCGATGACGGAGTTGATGCTTCGATGCAGTGGCTGACCACACCACGCAGCACAACGCGGAAGTCCGGGAGGCACGCGGCTCAACTGGCTGCGTTCCCCCCGGACTTCCGCGTTCGTGCCTGACCTCTGCGTCAGCCGAGGCCGTTGGTCTTGAGGAACTCCTCGGCCACGGTCTTGGGGTCGGCCTTGTCGATGTCGGTCTGCTTGAGCATCCCGGCGATCGACTCGGTGGTCAGCTTGGCCGAAACGGCGTTGAGCGTGTCCTTGACCTCCTCGGCGCGGTCGGCCCGCACGAGCGGCACGATGTTCTGCGAGCCGAAGAGACGCTTGGTGTCCTCAAGGGCCACGAACCCGTTGGCGGCGATCGCCGGGTCGGTCGAGAAGATGTTCGCCGCCCCGACCTGCCCGTTCTTCAGCGCCTGGACGATGCCCTGACCGGTCAGCGGACGGAACGACCCGAACACCACGCCGTAGGTCTTCTCCAGACCGGGGATGCCCTGCGGGCGCTCCTTGAACTCCGGCGGGGCCGCCAGCGCGAGGTCACCCGCCACGGCCTTGAGGTCCTCGATGGTCTTGAGGTTCTTGGACGATGCCGTCTCCGCGGTGACGACGATCGAGTCGTTGTCCTCCGCGGCCGACTTGTCGAGCACGGTGAGCGTGTCGGGCAGCACCTTCTGCACGTGCGCGAAGACCTCGTCGGCGTCGGTGCCCGTGAAGGTCTTGTCGTAGTAGAGCGCGAGCGCCCCGGTGTACTCCGGGAACACCTGCACCGAGTTGTCCTCGAGCGCGCGCAGGTAGATCTCACGCGAGCCGATGTTGAGCTTGGTGGAGGCGTCGACGCCCTTGGCGCGCAGTGCCCCGGCGTAGATCTCGGCGAGCAGGGTCGACTCGGAGAAGTTCGCTCCTCCGACGACGATCGGCTCCCCGCCGCCGCCGGTCGCTGCAGCGGTGGTCTCGGCGGTCAGCGGGTCACTGCCACCTCCGCAGGCGGTCAGACCCAGGATCGAGGCTGCCACGAGGGCAATCGCTGAGGTCGTGCGCTTCATGGGTGGTTCCCTTCGTCGTGGCGCCCAGGTCGGATGCCGTGGCGCGTCTCTTCAGATCGGCGTCTGTTCAGAGCGGCGCGCGGGTTTCCCCCACGAACCTTTCGCCCTCAACCATCTCGTCTGCTGAATCCTTCCCCGACCCACTGACACCACCTCGCCGGCCGCCCCCGGCGAGACCCGCAGGACCACCCCGACTGCCACCGCGGCCCTGACGACCTGAACGGGCGCCAGCCGTCAACCCCGGCGACACGACGCGCCGCTGCACCAGTGCCAGCACCCCGTCGAGCACCACGGCCAGCACCGCGACGAGCAGGGCACCACCGGCGGCGCGGGGGTAGTCGCCCAGGGCGATGCCGTCGATGAGGTAGCGCCCCAACCCGCCGAGCCCGACCAGGGCAGCGATCGTCGCGGTGGCGACCACCTGCAACACCGCCGAGCGAATTCCGGACAACAGCAACGGCATCCCATTCGGCACTTCGACCGAGCGCACGACCTGCCAGCCGGTCATGCCGACGCCGCGAGCGGCATCCCGAACTGCCGGCGACACGGCCTCGATGCCGGCGTAGGTGCCCGCGAGGATCGGCGGGATCGCGAGGATGACGAGCACGACGATGCTCGGCACGAGAAACGCCAACTCCCCCGAGATCCGCGGACCGAGCAGCAGCGACACGGCGAACAGCAAGCCCAGCGTCGGCACCGCCCGCACCGAGTTCGTCAGCGACACCAGCCACCGGGCACGACCGGTGTGCCCGACCCACAACCCCAACGGGATCGCGACGACGGCGGCCAGCACCACCGTGAGCAGCGTGTACCCCAGGTGCTCGAGAAGCCGAGTGGGGATGCCGTCCTCACCCGACCACGAGGCGGGGTCGGTCAACCACGAGATGAGCGAGGGGATCACGGCCGCCCCCCTTGGGCCCGCACCCAGGGCGTCAGCGCACGCGTGCCAGCCTGGATGACGACGTCGAGCAGCAGCGCCAGCAGCACGCACGCGAGGATGCCGGTGAGCAGCTCGCCCCAGATGACCCGGTTGTAGCCGTCGACGAGCAGGTCACCGAGCTGCGAGACCCCGACGACCGACGCGACGCTGACGATGCTGACGTTGGAGACGGCAGCCACCCGCAGCCCGGCAGCGATGACCGGCACGGCCAGCGGCAGCTCGACGCCGAACAGCCGCCGCAGCCCCCGATAGCCCATGGCCGTCGCGGCCTGCTCGACGTGGTCGGGCACGGCCCGGAGCCCGTCGGCGACGGTGCGCACGAGCAGGGCCACGGTGTAGATGGTCATCGCGACGAGCACGTTGACCGGGTCGAGGATCTTCGTGCCGAGCAGCAGCGGCATCATGACGAACAGCGCCAGCGACGGGATCGTGTAGAGCAGCCCGGTGCCGGTGATGATCGCGGGGTACGCCCCCGCCCACCGCTTGGCCGCCCACCCCAGCGGCAGCGCGAGCACGAGCCCGATGACCAGCGGCACCCCGGCGAGGTACAGGTGCGAGACCGCGAGGTCGAGCACCGTGCGCCAGTTGTCGCC
>NZ_DAORSO010000035.1:3210-22143 GCF_035443565.1 Ornithinibacter sp.
TCGACCCAGCCGACCGGGCGACGGGAGCCGTCGACGACGAGCAACCACGCGGCATCCGAGGGTGGGGGAACTTCGCCAAGGAGCACGGTGGGTTCGGCGCGCAGCGGCAGTCGCGGCACCTGCTGGAACTGCAGGGCGCGGTACCCGCGGTCGCGCCCCACGAAGTCGGCGACGAAGTCATCGGCCGGGTGGGCGAGCAGGTACGCGGGCTCGGCGACCTGCGCGAGCCTGCCGCCGACACGCAGCACGGCCACCTGGTCCCCGAGCTTGATGGCCTCGTCGATGTCGTGCGTCACGAACAGGATGGTCTTGCCGAGCTCGGACTGAAGGCGCAGGAACTCGTCCTGCAGCTGGTCGCGCACGACGGGGTCGACCGCGGAGAACGGCTCGTCCATGAGCATGACCGGGGGGTCTGCGGCCAGGGCACGGGCCACCCCGACCCGCTGCTGCTGCCCGCCCGAGAGCTGGGCCGGGTAGCGCGCCCCCAGCTCGGGGGCCAGGCCGACGCGTTCGAGCAGCTCGGCCGACACGTCGCGGATGCGCTTCTTGTCCCAGCCGAGCAGCCGCGGGACGGTGCCGATGTTGTCGAGCACGGTGCGGTGCGGGAAGAGGCCGGCGTGCTGGATGACGTACCCGATGCCGCGGCGCAGCTCGGCGGCGTTCATGCGGCCGGTGTCCTGGCCGTCGAGGCTGATGGTGCCGCTCGTGGGCTCGATCATCCGGTTGACCATGCGCAGGCTCGTCGTCTTGCCACACCCCGAGGGCCCGACGAGCACGGTGATCTTGCCGGTGGGCGCGGTGAGGGTGAGGTCGTCGACCGCGATGGTGCCGTCAGGGAACTGCTTGGTCACGGCATCGAACCGGATCATCAGGTGCCCCCAGCGGGTGGTGTCGGCGTGGTCCTCAAACCTAGTCGAGCAAACCGACAGGAGGGCGGCAACGACGCAGGGGCGCGGCATCCGTCGAACGTCCGTGATACGGATACGGCGTGCCCGCCACCTCGCCCACCGACTCCCCCGACGCCGATCTGCTCGCCCGCGACTCCCGACGCGGGCAGCTGGTGCTGTCGGGGCTGATCCTCGGCTCGGCGGTGGCGATCCTCGACGGGTCGGTCGTCAACGTCGCGCTGCGCTCGATCGGCAGTGACCTCGGCGCCTCGCTGGCCCAGCTGCAGTGGGTGGTCAACGGGTACCTGCTCGCGCTGGCCTCGCTCGTGCTCGTCGGGGGTGCGCTCGGCGACCGGTGGGGCCGGCGGCGGGTCTACCTCGTGGGTGTCTGGTGGTTCATGCTCGCGTCGGTGGCGTGTGCGGCGGCGCAGAGCCCGGGTCAGCTCATCGGGCTGAGAGTGCTGCAGGGCGTCGGCGCGGCGCTGCTCACGCCCGGGGCGCTGGCGCTGATCCAGAGCGCCTTCCGCGCGCAGGACCGGGCGGCGGCGATCGGCACCTGGGCCGGGGTGTCCGGGGTGGCGGCGGCAGTGGGGCCGCTGCTCGGGGGCTGGCTGGTCGACCACGCGAGCTGGCGGTGGATCTTCGCCATCAACGTCCCGTTGTGCGTCGCGGCGATCGCGTTGGTGCGCCGGGCGCCGGAGAGTCGGGATGCCGCTGCCACGGGACGCTTCGACGTCCCCGGTGCGGTGCTCACCGTCGTGGCGCTGGGCGCTGCGACCTTCGCCCTGACCGCAACGACGGAGGCGTCGACCACCGTGCTGGTGGTGGCCTGGGCCGTGGCGGCCCTGGCCGTGGTGGCATGGATCGCGGTCGAGAGGCGCACGGCATCCCCACTCGTTCCCCCGAGCCTGTTCAGCTCGCGGGTGTTCACGGCGGCGAACGCGATGACGGTGCTCGTCTACGGGGCGCTCGGCGGGGTGTCGCTGTTCACGGTGCTGCAGCTTCAGGCGGCCGGGTGGGGGGCGCTCGAGGCGGGGCTGTCGGGTCTGCCGATCACCGTGGCGCTGCTGCTGTTCTCGAGCCGGGCGGCGGCGCTGTCGGCGCGGATCGGGCCGCGGATCCCGATGACGGTCGGGCCGCTGCTGTGCGCCGTCGGGGCGTTGCTGCTGCTGCTCGTCGCGGGTGGGGCCACGTGGCCTCGGGTGCTGCCGGGCATGGTCGTGTTCTCGCTCGGGCTCGCGCTGCTCGTGTCACCGCTGACGGCGACGGTGCTGGCGGCTGCGCCCGGGCGGTATGCCGGTGCTGCCAGTGGCGTGAACAACGCGGTCGCTCGGGCGGGGTCGCTGCTGGCGGTGGCGGCACTGCCCGCGCTGGTGGGGCTGAGCGGCGACGACTACCTCGACCTCGACGCGATGACGGCCGGGTTCCGCGGGGCGATGCTGTGGTGCGCGGCGCTGTTGGCGCTCGGTGGGGTCGTCAGCTGGTTCGGCCTGGCCCGGCAAGAGCCTCGCTGACGAATCCTGCGACGGTGTCGTGCCAGCGGCCGGCGTGGCGCAGCATGGCGTGGTCGCCGCCGTCGACGACGTCGTGGCGCACGTCGACCCCTGCGGCCGCGTAGCGCGAGGCGAGGATCGCGGTGCGGGCCGGGTCGGTGATGCGGTCGCGGCTGCCGTGCATGAGCAGGGCGGGGATGCCGGGGCGCGGCTCGCGCGCGTCGCCCGCGATCCAGGGGGCGAGCGCCGTCACCCCCACGACGTCGGGCTCGTCCGCGAGGCGGAGCACGACCCGGCCGCCCATCGAGTGACCGACGAGGGCGATGGGGATGCCGGGGTGCACCTCGCGGATGCGGTCCAGCGCCCAGCGGGCGTCGCGCAGGGGGTCCTCGGCGGGGCCGTTCCAGCCGCGGACGCGGTTCTTCAGGCGGAGCACTGCGACGTCGTCGCCTGCTCGGCGGCTGATCACCGAAGCGAAGGGCACCATCCGCAGGACCGCGAGTCGACGCCAGGTGACGGTGTCGGTTCCAGTCTCGGCGCCGCCGTGGATGACGAGGGCGAGGCCCTTGGGGTGCGGCGGGGCATGACCGCGCAACTCGGCGCCGTCACCGCCCTCGGCTGAGAGCAGCCTGCGTGCGCTCGCGGCGCTGGGGGTGGTCACACGTCGGCGCGGTGGAAGCTCGCGAAGCTGCGGCTGGCCGTCGGGCCTCGCTGGCCCTGGTAGTGCGAGCCGTAGGTGGCCGAGCCGTAGGGGTGTTCGGCCGGGGAGGAGAGCCGGAAGAAGGCCAGCTGGCCGATCTTCATGCCCGGCCAGAGCATGATCGGCAGGGTCGCGACGTTGCTGAGCTCGAGGGTGACGTGGCCGGTGAACCCAGGGTCGACGAAGCCGGCGGTGGCGTGGGTGAGCAGGCCGAGGCGACCCAGGCTGGACTTGCCCTCGACGCGGGCGGCGAGGTCGTCGGGCAGGGTCACGGCCTCGAGGGTGCTTCCGAGCACGAACTCGCCGGGGTGCAGCACGAACCCGTCGGAGGGGTCGACCTCGACGAGGCGCGTGAGGTCGGGCTGGTCCTGCGAGGGGTCGATGACCGGGTACTTGTGGTTGTCGAACAGCCGGAAGTACTTGTCGAGGCGCACGTCGACGCTGCTGGGCTGGATCATCGCGGGATCCCACGGGTCGAGGACAACCCGCCCGTTGTCGATCTCGGCCCTGATGTCGCGGTCGGAGAGCAGCACGAGGGGAAGGCTACCGCCGACTGCCCCTCCACCCCCGCCGAACTTTCTCGCCCGATGCCAGGACCTTCACCTGCGCACCACTACATAACTGGTGCGATGGTGAAGCTTCGGGTGCGAACCCCGGATGCCGTGACGACCGCCGCACCGCGCTTGGGTTAGACTTCCGACGCCGCTTCGGGCCCCGTCCGGGCGGCGTGCCGATGTAGCTCAATGGTAGAGCGCCAGCTTCCCAAGCTGGACACGCGGGTTCGATTCCCGTCATCGGCTCCACAGCATCACTGCGTTCCAGCCCAACTCGGGCGCCATGTTCCTCGGTCGCCGCTCGATGAGCATGGGCGAGCCTCAGGACGGGAAGTCGCTCCCGGCATCCAGCCGCAGTTGCAGCAGAACGTCCAGCGCGACCGAGTCGCCGTCCCGCCCGCCGGCACCGACCTGCATCGGGGCGTCACTCGGGTCGACGTGGATGCCGACCAGCCGGCCGCGCAGGCTCGGCGCGGCAACGAGGACGTACCAGCGGCCGTCCACCCCCACGGCGTTGCGGCGATCGCGCCGCACGTACCACCCGTCGACATCCGTGCGCAGGGTGCCCTTGCCGCTGTAGGGCATCGCCCGCAACCGGGTGGGCTCGATGCCCGCGGCCCGCATCGCCTCGGCGAAGGCCGCCACCATCGGTGCCGTGGCGCGCGCCTCGGCCTGCGCTGCCCGCTCGGCAGCGAGTCGGTGGTACTCGGCGTTCTCGCGCGCCTGCTGGCGACGGGCGGCTCTGGCGTCTGACGGCTCGCTCTCCTGGCTCACCCGCCGATCATCCCAGCCCCGGTCCGCTCACACCTGGCGGGTGGGCTCAGCCCGGGACGACCCAGCCCAGCGCCGTCACGAACCCGATCACCGCGAACACCACGAACAGCACGGCGAGCACCCACGCGACGAACCACGAGGCGTCGAACTTCCCCTCCTCCTCCTCGGCATCAGCAGAGGGGTGAGCCGTCAGCTCGGTGCTCGGCGTGGCCGCAGGCTCCACGGACGAGGCGTCGGGGTGTGGATCAACCACGTCGGATGCCGTCCGCGACACCTCCGCGTCGACGTCACCTCCCGCCGCACGGGCCCGCTCGCGCAGCGCCTCGATCCGGCGCGGCAGCGGGTCGACCCGCACGGATGCCGGCAGCGACCACCACATGGCGGCGAAATCGTCACCCGACTGGGCACGCCACGCCGCCACCGCGGCATCCACCTGATCACCCTTGGCGCCGGTGGCGAACCAGATGGCACCGGCACGGGGCAGGTCACCCATGCCCTCGTAGACCTCACCGAGCAGCGCCATCGCCTCGGGGTCCTTGACCGCCTCGACGTGGGCGGCCAAGAGGTCGCGCGCACGCCAGGCCGCACCTGCCTCGAGGGCTGCCTGGGCGCGCGTGAGCACCTGCTCGCGGGACCCGTTGCTCACCATGACCGCCAGACTAGGCGCTGACCTTCCGGCTGGAGTCCACGACGTGCTCGGCGACGGCTGCCGCGCTCAGCGCGATGACGGGCACCATGGCGACCGCGGGTCGGTCGGCGTGAATGGCGTGCAGCCCACCGAGGCAGAGCAGGAAGATCACGACTGCGGCGCTCAGGAGGAGCCCAACCGTGCGGTCGGAGCTCTCGCTGCGGTCGCAGCCGAAGATGAAGATCGTGCGGTCGTCCTCGACGAGGTCGGCGTTCTCACGCTTGGAGTACAGCCACCACATCGCGAAGACGATGACCAGCCCGCCGATGATGAGCGGCAGCATCTCGGGCCCCACCGAACCGGTGGCCTCCGTGGCCCCGTGACGCCGCGAGCGTGGACTTGCCGTCGGCGAACAGGTCGGGGATCGAGGCAGCGAGCACCAGACAGCCGGCCATGATGACGAACGCCAACAACCGGAAGATGACGTCGTCGTTGTCATGGGCGGACATGGATCACACTCACCGCACGAGGATGAGGATCAGCCGTGATGCCCACCACACGGTTCTGGCCCGAAATCACCACCGGTCGCTGTCTGGACAGGTCCCTATGCTCGGCTGGCATGACCACCACGAACGACCTGCTGCTCATCGCCAACGCCGGCGACGGCACGATCAGCGCCCTGCGCCTGCACCGCGAGCCGGACCCCCACCTCGAGGTGCTCGCGACCTCGGCCGACCTGCCCGGCTGCAGCACCTTCGCCATCGACCCCGACCACGACCACGTGTACGCCGCGTTCAAGGGTGACCCACCCGGTATCGCGACGCTCACACTCGACCGGGAGACCGGCATCCTCACCGAGATCGCGCGCACCCCGGTGGAGGGGTCACTGTCCTACCTGGCCCTGACTCCCGACGGGCGTTCGCTGCTCGGCGTCTCGTACGGCGGTGACTTCGGTGCGGTCTGGCCGGTCGAGGGCGGGTCCTCGGGCAGCCCGGGCTCCCTGGGTACCGCGCACTCGCGCTTCGAGCACCGCAACCTGCACTCGGTGCTCGTGCACCACCTCTCTGTCGACGGCGCCGATGCGGATGCTGATGCCATTGACACCCTGCGCGTCTACGCCGCCTCGCTCGGTGACGACCTCATCGCCCAGTTCGCGATGGCCTCCGACGCCAGCGGCACCCTCACCCCGCTCGATCCGCCGACCGTCCCCGCCCCCACGGGCAGCGGCCCCCGCCACCTCGTCGTCGAACACGTCGGTGGCGCGGCCAGCGTCTACCTCGTCACCGAGTTCTCCGGCGAGGCCATCCGCTACACCGTGGACGCCGACGGCAGGCTGCACCCCGCCGAGTCCGTCACCGTCACCGACCCGGATGCCGGGCTGCACCACAGCAGGATCGGCGCCGACCCGATCGCCGGGCACCTCATCTGGGGCGCCGACATCCACCGCGCCGGTGGGCACCTCATCACCTCGGAGCGCACCTCGTCGCAGTTGGCGGTGACCACGCTGGGCCCGGGCGGCGAGCTCGGGCCGGTGCTCGGCTTCACCCCGACAGAGACCACCCCGCGCGGGTTCGGCGTGAGCCCCGACGGCCGCTTCGTCGTCGCGGTCGGCGAAGGGTCGACACACGCCCAGCTGCTCGAGGTCGGCGACGACGGCACTCTCACCCCCGTGGACCGGGTGCAGATCGGTGTCAAAGCCAACTGGGTGCGCTTCGTGACCTGACCGACGTGAGGTGAGTCACGGCATCCCCCTTGTTTTTTGTTACCGCCGGGTAGCACACTGGTAAGCAAGCGCTCACCTGCACCCCGGAGGGACACCGTCATGGGCCACTACAAGAGCAATCTGCGAGACATCGAGTTCAACCTCTTCGAGGTGCTCGGCCGCGGCGACGTCCTGGGCACGGGCCCCTACGAGGAGGTGGACGTCGACACCGCGCGCGAGATGCTCAAGGAGGTCGCGCGCCTGGCGGAGAACGAGCTCGCCGAGTCCTTCGAGGACTCCGACCGCCACCCGCCCGTCTACGACCCGAAGACGCAGGCCGTGACGATGCCCGAGTCGTTCGCGAAATCGTTCAACGCCTACCGCGACAGCGGGTTCTGGAGCATCGACCTCAACGCCGAGCTCGGCGGCACGGTCGTCCCGCCGAGCGTGCGTTGGGGCGTCAACGAGATGCTCCTCGGGTCGAACCCGGCCGTGGCGATGTTCGCTGCGTCGTACGGCTTCGCCAAGCTGCTCCACGCCCTGGGCAACGACGAGCAGAAGAAGCTCGCCCAGTGGATCGCCGACAAGGGCTGGCACTGCACGATGGTGCTCACCGAGCCGGATGCCGGGTCGGACGTCGGCGCCGGCCGCACCAAGGCGGTCGACAACGGCGACGGCACGTGGACCATCTCCGGCGTCAAGCGCTTCATCACCAGCGCCGAGTCCGACATGGTCGACAACGTCGTCCACTTCGTGCTCGCGCGCCCCGAGGGCGCCGGCCCCGGCACCAAGGGCCTGTCGCTGTTCGTGCTGAGCAAGTACGAGGTCGACCTCGAGACCGGTGAGCTCGGCGAGCGCAACGGCGTCTACGTCACCAACGTCGAGAAGAAGATGGGCCTGAAGGTCTCCACGACCTGCGAGCTGACCTTCGGCGGCGAGCGCCCGGCCGTGGGCACCCTGCTCGGCGACGTCCACGACGGCATCGCCCAGATGTTCCACGTCATCGAGAACGCCCGGATGATGGTCGGCACCAAGGCCATCGCGACGCTGTCGACCGGCTACCTCAATGCCCTCGACTACGCCAAGCAGCGCGTCCAGGGCGCCGACCTCACCCAGTCGACCGACAAGACCGCTCCTCGCGTGACGATCACGCACCACCCCGACGTGCGCCGCTCGCTGATGACCCAGAAGGCGTACGCCGAGGGCCTGCGTGCGCTCGTGCTCTTCACCGCCAGCCAGCAGGACATCGTCGACCAGGCCCGCCTGACCACGGGCTCGGAGGAGTTCGAGCGCGGCTCGGCCGCCGACATCGCCAGCCGGGTCAACGACCTGCTCCTGCCCATCGTCAAGGGCCTGGGTTCCGAGCGTGCCTGGGTGCTGCTCGGCACCGAGTCGCTGCAGACCTTCGGCGGGTCCGGGTTCCTCCAGGACTACCCGATCGAGCAGTACGTGCGTGACGCGAAGATCGACACGCTGTATGAAGGGACCACGGCCATTCAGGGCCTGGACTTCTTCTTCCGCAAGATCGTGCGCGACAAGGGCCAGGCGCTGACCTTCCTGTCCTCGCAGATGCAGGAGTTCGCCAAGGACCTCGGCGCCCACGACGGCCGCCTCGACCGCGACCGCGAGCTGCTCGGCCAGGGCCTGGAGGACGTGCAGGGCATCCTCGGGTTCATGGTCGGCGAGCTGATGAAGTCCGACCCGCGCAACGGCGGCGAGATCACGAACATCTACTCGGTCGGCCAGAACACCTCACGGCTGCTGCTGTCCGCGGGCGACCTCGTCGTCGGGTGGCTGCTGCTGCGTCAGGCCGCGGTGGCCCTGGACGCCCTTGCCGCCGGTGCCTCGGGCAAGGACAAGGACTTCTACGAGGGTAAGGTGGCGGCGGCGCAGTTCTACGCCCGGCAGGTGCTGCCCCGACTGAGCGCCGAGCGGGCGATGGCCGAGGCCACCGACTCGATGCTCATGGACGTGCCCGAGTCGGCCTTCTGAGTCACTGCCCCATCCGGTCGGGGCCTTCGGGCCTCGACCCCTGAACCCGGGGCGGGCGCGCAGCCCCTTTGCGTGTGCCCGCCCCGCACCACGAGAACCGAACGGCCCACCCCGCGTGCGGGGTGGGCCGTTCGTCGTTGCGGCGCTGCGCGCAGGCTCAGCGGGGGTCGACGTCGGTGCGGTCGATGCGGCTGCCGGTTGCGGGGTCGACGTGGCTCTCGCGGGTGGCCGAGTAGCCGGCGGCCGTGCGGCGGGTCGCGAGGAAGGACAGCAGGATCGCCACGACGCCTGCGCCCATGAGGATGTAGCCCAGGGTGTCGTCGCTGACCCCCGGGATGTCGATGTTCAGGGCGAAGGCGAGGATGGCGCCGAGGACGAACAGGACGATGCCGAGTCCGATGTACATGAGGGCTCCTGTTTGGGGGAGAGAAGTGCCGGGTTCGGCTGTGACCCATCGACGCTACCCGCCGGTAGTGGTTGAGATGTGTCCCAGATGCACGCCAGTTGTCGGGGCGGTGGTGGTCGGATGGCGCGCCACGGTCGATCGCGCGTTCAGACGTCGCGAGTTCGGATGCCACGCAGCACTTCGATGGGCACGCACCAGTTCAGATCCCCGCCGGAAATTACTGCGTGCGATCTGAGGTCCTGCGTTCGGATCGAAGTCCTGCGTTCGATCCGAACTTCTGCGTTTGCCGGGACCGCGTGCGGCCCGCCGAGCTCAGTCCCCGCCGTCGCGGCGGGGTGCGTTCAGACGAACGAGCCCGGGTTGAGGATGCCGTGCGGGTCGAGGGCCACCTTGATGCGCCGGTTGAGTGCCATGACGTCCGGGCCGAGCTGCGCCTCGAGCGAGCCGGCCTTGAGGCGTCCCACCCCGTGCTCGCCGGTGATGGTGCCACCGAGGGCGATAGCCGCGGCCATGATGTCGTCGAACGCCAGCCGGGCCCGCTGCTCGGCCTCCGGGTCGCCCCGCGGATAGATGATCGCCGGGTGGGTGTTGCCGTCGCCGGCGTGCGCCACCATGGGGATCTCGAGGGCGTGCCGTTCGGCGATCTCGGCGACGGCCGCGAGAAGCGCCGGGAGCTGCGGCACCGGCACGCCGACGTCCTCGGGCAGCACGTGCCCGCGCGCCTCGAGCGCGGTGAAGTGCAGCCGCCGGGCCCGCACGAACATCTCCCCCTCGGCCGGGTCGTCCGTCGCGAAGACCTCACTGGCGCCGGCACCCTCGCAGGCGGCCACCGCGGCCGCGACCTCGTCGGCCCGGGCCGCGCTGGGAGCGTCGGACTGGATGAGAAGGAGCGCCCCGGCATCCCGGTTCAGTCCCATGGGGCTGTGGTCCTCGACGGCGTTGATGGAGCCGTGGTCCATGAGCTCGACCATCGAGGCGCGGACCGTTCGGCCCAGGGCGATCACCGCGTCGGCCGCGACGGCGACGCTGGGGAAGGTCGCGACGACGGTTGCCGGCGGTTGCTGCCCGGGCACGAGCCGCAGGATGGCCCTGGTGACGACGCCGAGCGTGCCCTCGGAGCCGACGAACAGCTTGAGGAGTGACAACCCGGCGACGTCCTTGACGCGTTTGCCGCCGAGGGTGACCAGCGTGCCGTCGGCGAGGACGACGTCGAGGCCGAGCACGTAGTCGGTGGTCACGCCGTACTTCACGCAGCACAGCCCGCCCGCGTTGGTGGCGATGTTGCCGCCGATCGAGCACATCTCGAACGAGCTCGGGTCGGGTGGGTACCAGAGGCCGTGCTCGGCGGCGGCGCGCTTGACCTCGACGTTCAGGGCGCCGGGCTCGACGACGGCGACCCTGGCGTCGACGTCGATCTCGACCGCTCGCATCCGCTCGGTCGACAGCACGATGCCGCCGTCGACGGCGAGCGCCCCTCCCGACAGTCCGGTGCCGGCTCCGCGAGGGACGACGGGGATTCCGTGCCTGCTCGCCCAGCGCATCGTCGTCACCACGTGGTCGGCGTCTTCAGCGCGCACGACCGCCGCGGGATGGCCGGCGCGGGCGTCGTGCGTCCAGTCGAAGCGGTACTTCTCGACGGCATCCTGCTCGGTGACGACCACCCCGGCCGGCAGGGCGGCGACCAGCTCGGCGACGGCGCGCTCCACGGCATCCACGGCATCTCTGGCATCCATCCCCCCATTCTTCGCCGTGAGTGCGGAAGTGGTGGCCAGGACAGCCACTTCCGCACTCACGGCCAGGGCAAGGAGTGGCTGTGGAAAACTTCGCGGCCCTTACCCCCAGTTCGCCCAGACTGCGGTGATGGGAACCTGGGGGGAGCTCGCGGCGGTGCAGGCGGGGGCGCTCTCCCACCGCCAACTCACGGAGCTGAAGGTCACTCGCGCGACCGTGCGGAACAAGCTGGAATCGGGCAGGTGGCAGCGGCGTACCGAGGAGGTCATCACCACGACCACCGGCCCCATGTCCGTGGAACAGCACCGCTGGGTTGCCGTGCTGCACTGCGGTCCCGGTGCCCTGGTCGGCGGCCTGAGCGCGGCTGCCGTCCACGGTCTGAAGAACTGGCACCGCGATGAGGTCCACGTCCTCGTGGGCAATGACCACTCGTTCGAGCCCGTCGAGGGGGTGGTCACCTTCCGAACACGCAGGTCGCTGCCACGGATGCGCCATCCATCGCCACTGCCCACGTGCGCACTCGAGCCAGCGGTTCTGTTGTGGGCCGGGCATGAACCTCATCCTCGGTCGGCCATGGGTGTCCTGGCAGCCGTGGTGCAGCAGCGTCTGACCACTGCGGCGAAACTTGCCTCGTGGGTCGAGGCCCTGAAGCCGCTGCGTCGCGCACCGGCGATCCGCAGCCTGCTGACGGACCTCGCCGGCGGATCCCAGTCGATGGCCGAGGTCGATGTGCTCCAGATGTGCCGCGGCGCCGGGCTCGCCATCCCGGATCGCCAGGTCCCGCGCCGCGACAGTTCAGGCCAGCTCCGCTTCACCGACTGCGAGTGGCACCTGAAGGACGGCCGCACACTCGTCCTCGAGGTCGACGGGCTGTTCCACCTCGAGATCCAGCACTACGAGGGGGACGTCCGCCGCCAGCGGCGACTCACCACCCCCACCCGCATCGTGGTCCGCTGCACGAGCAACGAGCTGCGACACGAGCCCTGGGTGCTCGCCGCGGACCTGCGGGCCCTGGGTGTGCCGCCAGCATGAACCCTCCAGCCGTGAGTGCGGAAGTGGCGGTCAGGGCAGCCACTTCCGCACTCAAGGCCGGGAGGGTGGGTCAGAGGCGACGGTCGCCGAGCACCGGGAAGGCCTCGCGGTACTCCGCCGTCGCAGCGAGGTCGACGTCCACCGAGAGCACGCACTCCACCGCTCGCCCGCCGTCGCCACCGGAACTGTGCCCGTCACCGGCGGCCGCGGCGAGCACCGCACCGGTCGCCGACACGACCTGGCTGTGCCCGCCCATCTCGTACCCCCCGTGCGACCCCGCCGTGTTGCACTGCACGACCACGGCCTGGTTCTCCACGGCCCGGGCCCGACCAAGCAAGGTCCAGTGCGCCACGCGGGCCGCGGGCCAGGCAGCCGGGATGACGAACAGCTCGGCCCCGGCGGCAACCTGCCGCCGGTAGAGCTCGGGAAAGCGCAGGTCGTAACAGGTCGACAGCCCCGCGGTCACCGAGCCGCCGTCGCGCAGGGGGATGCCGGTCACGACGACGTCGTCGCCGGCCTCCATGAGCTTGGGCTCGCCGGAACCGAATCCGAACCGGTGGATCTTCCGGTAGGTCGCAAGCACGTGGCCGTCAGCAGCGAACAGCAGTGACGTGTTCGCCAGGTCGTTCCCGTCCACCCCGGCCTCGGGCAGCCGCTCGACGAACGACCCGGCATGCAGCACGACTCCCGCCGCGCGCGCGGCATCCGCCATCGCCCGCGCCCACGGACCGTCGAGCGGCTGGGCGGCGCCTGGCCAGCGGCTGTAGTCGAAGCCCGTCGCGCCCCACAGCTCGGGCAGCACGACGAGGTCGTGCCCGGCCTGGGCTGCGACGAGACCGGCCACCCGCTCGACCCGCTCCTCGAAGGACTCCTCGTCGCCGTAGGCGAGCTGAATGACCGCGATCCGCATCCCCCCATCCTGCCGTGAGTGCGGAAGTGGCTGCCAGAGCCACCACTTCCGCACTCGGCGCGAGGTCAGCCCGCACTCACGGCGGGGGCAGGATCAGCGCTCGGTCTCTCCACGCAGCTGCGCCAGGTGCTCGTTGTACGCCCGCAACTGCGCGTCGCCGTCACGGTCGGCCTGCCGGTCCAGGCGCCGCGACTCGGCCTCGTCCCGCCGGAACCACTGCACGGCCACGATCACCGCGAGCACCAGGGTCGGGGCCTCGCCGACCCCCCAGGCGATCTCACCGGCGCGCTGCTGGTCGGCCAGGGGATCCGGACCCCACGGCAGGTTCAGCTGGGTGAAGAAGTCGGGGGCCAGCAAGGTGTCGCTGCCGGTCAGCGCCACCCCGAAGAAGGCGTGGAAGGAGATCGTCGCGAACAGGATGACGAGCAGCATGAGCGGGTTCCAGCGCGGGACCCCGGGGTCGATGCCGATGAGCACCCAGGTGAACAGGTACCCGGTGAGCAGGAAGTGGGCGATCATCAGCAGGTGCCCGGTGTGGGTGGTCAGCGAGAGCTCGAACAGCCCGGTCCAGTAGAAGGCGGCCAGGCTGAAGAAGAAGAAGCACGCCGCGACCACGGGGTTCGCCAGCACCTTCATCGCCCGGGAGTGCACCACTTGGAGCAGCACCTCACGCGGCCCCCACGTCTTGTCGGGGCGAGCCTTGAGGGTGCGCAGCGCCAGCGTCACCGGCGCCCCGGGCACGAGCAGCAGCGGCACGATCATCGCGACGGCCATGTGCATCACCATGTGCACGCTGAACAGAACCCGCCCCCAGATACCGGGCGCTCCACACGTGGCCCACACGAACAGCGCCCAACCGAGCACCCAGCACACCGTGCGCAGCACCGGCCACGCGTCCCCGCGCCGCCGCAACCGCACGACCCCCGCCAGGTAGAGCCCGACGGCCAGGAGCGCGACGGCGAGGAACAGCCAGTCGATCCGCCACGCGGTGAACCAGTCACCCGATGCCATCGGCCCCGGGTCCGGGTACCCGGTCAGCTCGAGGATGCGGCTCGGAGCAGGCGGGGCGTCGGGCACCGGCGGGATGCTGCGCGCGAGCACCGCGGCGAGCCCGGTGGCGGCGCCCATGACGGCGATCTCGACGACGGCGAGCCGGGCGAACGCGCTGCCGTCACCGGGGTTGGCCGTCAACCGGGTCGCGATCGAGCGGCGGTGCAACCAGCCCAGCACGCCGAGCGCGATGATCGCCACGGTCTTCATCGCGACGACCACGCCGTAGGACGTGGTGATGGCATCGAACGACCCGAGCCGGATCCACGCCTGTTGGATGCCGGTCACGGTCACCGCGGCGAAACACCAGGCAGCGACCGTCGAGTAGCGCGACACGGTGGGGCCGAGGTCTGAGCCGAGACCGCGGCGCATGACGATCAGACCGATCAACCCCCCGGTCCACACCACGACGCCGAGGAGGTGGATCGCCAACGCGTTCACGGCATCCTCATGGCTCGCCGATCCGGCGGCGTGACCCGTCAGCGCGAGGATGACGACGGCGAACAGGGTGAACACCGCGAGCCAGGCCATCGGAGCACGGCGGGTGGCCAGCCGGGCACACGCCGCGACGACCACGGCCACGAGGGCGCTGATGAGCAGGACCCGGGTGGTCTCGAGGGTCCAGACGAACGAGACGAGCTGGTCGAGCAGCTCGGGGCTGGTCAGGGGCGTGCCGGCGAGGTCGGCGAACGCGAGCACGACCTCGAGCAGCGCGGCGATCGCCCAGATCGTGGCCGCGCCGGCGGCGTACCGGGTGGCGGTGACCCGGCGGCTCGTGCGCGACCGCTCGGGCATGAGGAAGGCCGCCAACCCGAGCAGCCCGACGGTTGCGCTGGCCGCGAGGGTGCTGATCGTCGAGACCACCGGCACCCCCCAGCGCACGAGCGGGCCGGGGTCGCCGAGGTCGAGCGGCGCCACGGCGCCGGTGATCAGCGCGGCCACGACCACGGCCACCAGACCGGCTGCGACGGCGAGCCCGAGCGCCCCGTACGGCCCGGCCGGGCCGTGCTGAGCCGCCGACGAGCGGGTGTCGATCGCGGTGTCCTCTCGGGTGGGCATGGGCACCAGCGTAGGTACTGTGGCCGGATGACCCTGCACCCCCCGGCGCCCAGCGACCTCGGCGAGCTCGTCGACGCCTACGCCCAGACGGTGCGCAACGTCATCGACCTCGGTCGAACGACCCGCCCCGGCGACGAGTCGCTGCCCACCGACTGCCCCGGCTGGAGCGTGCTCGACCAGTTCGCCCACATCGCGAGCACCGAGGCGATGGCGGCGGGCGAACCCCTTCCGGACGTCGACGTCAGCCGGCACGAGCACGTGCGACACGCCTTCGGCGAGCGCATCGAGCGCTACCTCGAGTCCCGCCGCGGGCGCAGCCTCGAGGAGGTGCTCGACGAGCTCGAGGAGCGACGTGACGAGCGCCTGGCGCTCTACCGGTCGGGCACCGCCTGGGCGCAGACCCCCGTGGCCGGCCCGTTCGGCCCCACGACGCTCGGGGCGCTGCTCGGCATCCGCGTCTTCGACATCTGGATGCACGAACAGGACATCCGCGAGGCGCTCGGACGCCCGGGCGGCCTGGAGTCCGGGGCTGCGTCGCACACCGTGGCGCAGCTGTTCGGGGCCCTTCCCCGCATCGTCGCGAAGACGGCCGCCATCGAGCCGGGGAACGCGGTCGTGCTCGACCTCACCGGCCCGACGACCGGGCGCGCCGGGGTTCGCGTCGAGGAGCAGGACGGCCGCGCCGTCGGCGTCCCCCTGTTCACCGGCGGCGCCGAGGACCACGGGGATGCCGTGACGACGTCACTCACGATGTCGACCCAGGTCGCGACCCGCCTCGCCGGTGGCCGGCGCAGCCCGCAGGAGGCCCATGTCGTGATCCACGGTGACGACGACGTCGCGCAGCGCGTCCTGGCCGCCCTGACGATCACCCCCTGAGGGCCGGGACCATGGCGACCTTCACGACCTCGAACCGCTCGGTGGCCGACGTCACCGCGGACGTCAATGACGTGTGGGAGGTGCTCACCGACCCCGACCTGCTGGCACGCCTCACCCCGTTCCTGCACTCGGTCACCGAGCACGGCGAGCACTGGGTGTGGCAGCTGACCAAGGTGCCCGTGCTCGGCACGAGCTTCTCGTTCACCTTCCGTGAGCTCATGGCCTTCGACGAG
Organism: Ornithinibacter sp.; assembly: GCF_035443565.1. Taxonomy (NCBI): domain Bacteria; kingdom Bacillati; phylum Actinomycetota; class Actinomycetes; order Micrococcales; family Intrasporangiaceae; genus Ornithinibacter; species Ornithinibacter sp. The sequence goes on from NZ_DAORSO010000035.1 coordinate 19,238, forward strand.
CCCCACCGCATCGACTTCACCCACGACCCGGCCCCGGGCGCCGCCGAGACGGCGGGCGTCGTCGGCTACTACGCGCTGACCCCGCACCCCAGGGGCACCCACCTCGAGACGTCGATGACCATCACCGTCGACCTGCCCTTCCCCGGGCTCGTGCGTCCGGGGGTGACCGCGGCGATGCGCGGAGTCATCGCGATCATGGGTCAGCGCTTCGGCCACAACCTGCTCGCCCACCTCGGCGCGACGAACGCCTGACCCAGCTCCCCGGCATCCGAAAAAACGTGCGCCACGCGGGAATGCGGCACGACCGCATATAGTTGCTTGACTCATGCAACTATCCACGCAGGGTGATCGGATGCCGTTCACGTCACCGCGGTCCTCGCCCACGGCCATCCTGGGCGACGACCTCATCACGGTGGTGAAGCTGCTGCACCTCGTTCGCCAGCACGCACCACGACAGCACCCGCAGGTCGACCCGATGGCCTACCCGCTGCTGTTCAACCTCGTCGCCGCGCCCAAGCGGGTGTCGGCCCTCGCAGAGGCGATCCACTCGGACGTCTCGACCGTGAGCCGCCAGGTCAGCACCCTGGTCGACCTCGGCTTCATCGACCGTGGGCCCGACCCGGACGACCGCCGCGCCCAGGCCCTCACCCTCACTGATGAGGGCCGCACCCTGCTCCTGGCCATCCGCGACGACCGCGACCGCTGGATGCAGGGCCTGCTCGCCGACTGGGACCCCGACGACGTCGCCCAGTTCTCGACCCACCTGCGCCACTTCGCCAAGGACCTCGAAAACTCCCTGACCACCCTCACCTCAAGGACCACGTCATGAGCACCTCCTCCCCCGCCGCTGACGCGGCGTCCGCCACGGCGGTCGACGCCCCGGCCGGGCCGCTGACCCACCGGCAGATCGTCACCATCCTCATCGGCCTGATGATGGGCATGTTCCTCGCCGCGCTCGACCAGACCATCGTCGCCACCGCCATCCGGACCATCGCCGACGACCTCCAGGGCCTGAACCACCAGGCCTGGGCGACCACCGCCTACCTCATCACCTCGACGATCGTCACCCCGCTGTACGGCAAGCTCGGTGACATCTACGGCCGCAAGAAGCTGTTCATCATCGCCATCTCGGTGTTCATCATCGGTTCGGTGCTCTGCACGTTCGCCACCTCGATGGGCTCGCTCGCGTTCTACCGCGCGGTGCAGGGCCTGGGCGCCGGCGGTCTGTTCTCGCTGGCACTGGCGATCATCGGCGACATCGTTCCGCCGCGTGAGCGTGCCAAGTACCAGGGCTACTTCCTCGCCGTGTTCGGCACCGCCTCGGTGCTCGGCCCGGTCATCGGCGGGTTCTTCGCCGGCCAGGACAGCATCCTGGGCATCGACGGCTGGCGCTGGGTCTTCCTCGTCAACGTGCCGATCGGCATCGCGGCGCTGGCCGTCGTGACCAAGACGCTGCACCTGCGCCACACCCGCCTGGACCACCGCATCGACTGGGCCGGGGCCGCGCTGCTCTCGACCTCCCTCGTGCCGCTGCTGCTGGTCGCCGAGCAGGGCCGCGAGTGGGGCTGGGGCTCGACGAACGCGATCATCTGCTACGTCATCGGTGTCGTCGCGGCCATCGGCTTCCTCTGGCAGGAGTACCGCATGGGCGAGGAGGCGATCCTGCCGCTCGCGATGTTCCGCAACAAGACCGTCGGGGTGGCCTCGATCGCCTCGGTGCTCATCGGTGTCGCGATGTTCGGTGGCCTGGCCGCCCTGCCGCTCTACCTGCAGATCGTCAAGGGTGCGACGCCCACCGAGGCCGGGCTGCTGCTGCTGCCGATGACCCTCGGCATCATGATCGGCTCGATCCTGTCCGGCCAGATCATCTCCCGCACCGGCCGCTACCGGGTCTTCCCCATCGTCGGTTCGGCCCTGCTGACGATCTCGCTGTTCATCTTCCACTACGTCGCCTACGACACCCCGCTGTGGCAGACGATGATCGTCATGACCATGTTCGGTGTGGGGCTGGGCTTCAACTTCCAGCCGCTCACCCTGGCCGTGCAGAATGCCGTGCCGCCGCAGCAGATCGGGGTCGCCACCTCGACGGCCACGTTCACCCGCCAGATCGGTGGCACGCTCGGCACCGCCGTGTTCCTGTCGATCCTGTTCTCGACCGCGTCGGAGAAGATCACGACGGCGCTGGCCGCAGCCGTGCCGACGCAGGAGTTCCAGGCCGCCCTGGCCGACCCCGCCAACGCCGCCGTCGCCGAGCAGTTCGCGGCGGCTCAGTCCGGCGGTGGTGCGGCGACCAGCGTGCTGTCCGACAGCTCGTTCCTGACCGGCCTCGACGAGCGCCTGGCCAAGCCGTTCCTCATCGGGTTCTCCGAGGCGATGGACCTGGTCTTCCTCACCGGGTCGGCCATCATGGTGCTCGGCTTCCTCGTGATGCTGATGCTGCCCAGCGTCGAGCTGCGCAAGAGCTCGGGCTACAGCGAGCGCGCCCTCGCCGAGTGACCCGCCCGGCGCCGGGTCGAGAGTAGGCAAATCGCCGTCTGCATCCACGTGCAGGCGGCGATTTGCCTACTCTCGACTGGTGGTGGCCTGTGGGTCAGGGGTGGTCTCGTTGAGGTGGTCCGGGCCGAGGAGGTTCGGGATGCCCGTGAGGTCGCGCATCGTCGCGTGCGCCCCGGAGTCGCGCAGCACCTGCTGCGAGAAGCTCGTCGTCACCCCGACGACGTGGCCGACCCCGGCCGCGACGGCGGCGACCACCCCCTGAGGTGCGTCCTCGCACGCGAGGGCGCGCCCGGCATCCACCCCGAGTCGTTCGCAGGCGAGGGCGTACCCCGACGGGTCGGGCTTGCCCACGGTCACGTCGTCGCGGGTGACGACGACGTCGAACCGGTCGATGCCCCCGAGCGCGGCGA
>NZ_DAORSO010000036.1:0-1642 GCF_035443565.1 Ornithinibacter sp.
TGAACCTCACCCTGAAGATCTGGCGCCAGGCCGGCCCCCGCCACACCGGCGAGCTCGTCGTCTACAAGGTCTCCGACATCAGCCCCGACATGAGCTTCCTCGAGATGCTCGACGTGCTCAACGAACAGCTCAACGCGGCCGGACAGGAGCCCATCGCCTTCGACAGCGACTGCCGTGAGGGCATCTGCGGCATGTGTGGCCTGATGATCTCCGGCGAGGCTCACGGGCCCGAGAAGACGACGACCTGTCAGCTGCACATGCGCAGCTTCCGCGACGGTGCGGTCATCACGATCGAGCCGTGGCGCGCCAACGCGTTCCCGGTCATCAAGGACCTCGTCGTCGACCGCGGTGCCTTCGACCGCATCATCCAGGCGGGCGGCTACATCTCGGTCAACACCGGGTCCGCCCCCGACGCCCACGCCGCGCCGGTCCCCAAGCCGGCTGCCGACCGGGCGTTCACGGCGGCCGAGTGCATCGGGTGCGGCGCGTGCGTCGCGGCCTGCCCGAACGCGAGCGCCATGCTGTTCATGGGCGCCAAGGTCACCCACCTCTCCGAGCTGCCCCAGGGTCAGCCCGAGCGGATGGCGCGAGTCGTCTCCATGGTCGACCAGCACGACCACGAGGGCTTTGGTGGCTGCACCAACGTCGGCGCCTGCTCTCAGGCCTGCCCGAAGGGCATCCCGCAGGACGTCATCTCCACGCTCAACCACGACCTCCTGGCGGCGATGCGCGCAGGTCACTGACCGGCATCCCCACCACCAACGCGTACCCCCATCGACCAACAGGTCGATGGGGGTACCCGTTTGTGAGCGTCAGGGCGTACCCGGACCGACCTGTTGGTCGGTTCCGGGACGGGTCAGAGCCAGCTGAGGCGGTCGCGCAGTAGCGCGTAGCCGACGAAGGCGACGACGTCGAGGATCGTGTGGGCCACCACGAGCGGCATCACCCGCTTGGAGCGGGTGTACCACCAGCCGAAGACCACCCCCATGACGATGTTGCCGACGAAGCCGCCGAACCCCTGGTAGAGGTGGTAGGTGCCTCGGATCACGGCGCTGGTGAGGATGATCTGCCAGCGCCCCCACCCGGCCTGGCCCCACCGTTTGAACAGGTAGCCCACCATGACCACCTCTTCGAGCACCGCGTTCTGGGCGGCGGCGAGGACCAGGACGGGGACGGTCCACCAAGCGCTCGCGAGGTTGGCAGCGGCGATCGTCGTGTTGAGGTCGAGGGCCTTCGCGGCGGCGTACAGCGCGAGCCCGGGGAGGCCGATGACGGCGGCCAGCACCGCCCCGCGCACGAGGTCCTGACCCGGCCGGCGCAGGTCGAAGCCCATCGTGTGGGGTTCGTCCGGGTCGTCGCGGCGCAGCAGGTGCAGGGCGAGGAGCACCGGCACCACGGCCAGCGCGACCCCGGTGAGCTGGTAGGCGAGGTCGAGCCACGGCCGGTCCGGGGTCACCGACGAGTTCATCGAGGTGGTCTGCGACCCGAGCGGTGCCGACCGGGTCAGCTTGTCGACGATGCGCAGCAGTGACCAGATCGCCGAGGCTCCCAGGGACACACCGAGCACGAGCCAGGTCTCGGTGAGGTGCTGGCGGCGCATGGAGGACAGCGTATGCCGCGCACCGGTCGGTGCCACGTCGGG
>NZ_DAORSO010000036.1:1742-21621 GCF_035443565.1 Ornithinibacter sp.
GAATTGCCTGTGAACAGGTTTTGGCATCCCGCCTCAGATGGAGACAGTCATGTCCGAGCAAGAACCACAAGCCCCCGCGGGCTCGTTCGCGGAGCACCTCGCCCAATCCCCCTCCGCGGCCCTGTCGGGCGGCCAGTCGAACAAGGTGGAGCTGTTCGTCCAGGGCGGGTCCATCGGATGGCTCGGTGAGGACAGCGGGCAGTGGGCCGTGGTCACCAGTCAGGACGCCGCAGTGCCCCTGAAGGCCTACGTCCACACCGACGGCGTCCTGTACTACTGCAACGCCGGCGACGACTCCCGCTACCTGTCGGTCAGCGACGGGTACCACTACGTCGGCTTCTACAACTGGGTCGGCGCGCGCGGATGGACGCTGAACGGCGGCGTGCTCACGTCGCTGTACACCAATGCCCCGTTGTCGATCTACTCGACCGGCAACGGCTATCTGTACGCGAACAGCGGCTACACGCCGGTGACCGTCCAGTTCCACTGACCGCCCAGTCCCAGACATCGCCGATGCCGGCGTGAGGAGTTCCGTCGTGGAATCAACCAGGAAACAGGCAAACCACGGCGGACTCCGTCTGGACGCCGGCGTTCGACGTCTTCTCGAGGACGCCTTCGACATCGACCTGGCCTCGGTGCGGGTCCACACCGGCACTCGGGCAGATGCCGTTGCCAGGTCGATGCACGCCGATGCGTTCGCGGTCGGACCCCGGCTCTACTTCCGGGAGGGAGCCTACGACCCGGCGAGCGAGCACGGGCTGTGGTTGCTCGCCCACGAGATCGCCCACGTCATCCAGCAGGCGCACGGGTGGGTGGGGCCGTCCGGCCCTCGCCGCCGACTCGAGCGGCAGGCCGACCTGGCCGCGGACAGGATCACCTCCGGGCGGCGGGCAGCGATGGGGTGGCTCGAGGCGATCCCGCCGCACCGTGCAGCCGGACCCGTGACCATCCAGTGTCATGCCTCGTGGGAGCACCGGTTGCTGGGGGACGCCTCGGCGGCTGACCTGGGCCGCCTGGAGTACGGCTCCACCGACCGGCCGGCAGCACTGCAGGCCCTTCGCGACTTCCTCGAGATCTGGCACCACGACCCGGACCACGTCACCCCGGAGGAGATCGCCGGGCGCTGCCCCGGGGTGCGCACCCTGACCTTGCGCGCCAGCGGCCTGCTCGTCACCTACGGCGAGCTGAACACCTTGCCGGACTACCTCTCCGACCCCACGGCGATGGACAGCCTGCCCCGCGACATCCTCCTACCCATCCTGCAGGCGGTGCGGCAGGAGGGGTATGCCAACGCCCGGCAGCTCCTGGGCAACGAGGACCCGTTCCCCATCTTCGACGGCGCGGTCGCCATGCACCTGGCCAACGGGACGCTGAACGACATCTGGGAGTCGATGTGGCTCAACGACCTCACGGCGAACCTGCCCCAGGGCCAGCCGCCGGACTCCTCGCTGAGCCACACGGACGCCTACTCGGCCCTGCTCGCGCGCAACGCCTGCCACTTCGCACCGCATTCCTGGTACCGGTGGGCGCAGTCATACGACCTGGCACTGCACAAGGCGCAGGAAGCCCACCGAACCGGCGATCCAGAGGCTGCTCGCGCCGCCTGGATCCTCCACGGGTACGCCGACCACTTCCTCCAGGACTCGTTCGCTGCGGGCCACCTGATCAACAAGACCCTGGTCATGCAGTGGTTCGTCGAGTGGGCGGCGCCGACCTGGTTCGAGAAGGTGCCGGACTGGGTCGAGCTGCAGACCATGACGACGGCTCGACAGCCGCTGATCTCGGGGCCGGGTCTCTACGACCCGTCGGACCCCGGAGTGGTGCGCGACCCGCAGACCGCTCAGGAGCAGGGTTCGCGCGACGCTCGGCTCACGATGTCCGGCGTCGGCGCGGATGCCGCCAACGGCATCCCCCGTGACACCGCCTACCAGAACTACCTCATGTTCCTCACCAGCACCGTGGCCCAGTCCGCGCCGCTCGCGCTGCACGACGACCTCAACAAGAGCGGGCTGCTCGTCGCCTCGAGGGACCAGCCCACCGCGTACCAGGTCTTCGGTGACAACACGATGCTGAACGGCGGTGCCGGTCTGGTGATCGCCAGCGACACCGCCCACCTGTCGCAACAGTCCATCCGGGACGTCCTGGACACGGGCACGACGACGGTCACCCGCGAGCTGATCCAGAGCCGGTTCCCGACCGTCGCGAGAGCCGCGTCGGGTGACCTGCTCCCGCTGCGGGAGTGGAACGCCTCGCTGAAGGGCCGTGCCTTCACCGCCTTCGAGAGCGTTCACGACATCGTCCTCGGCTCGCTCCAGCCGCGGATGGGCCACGTCTCGCAGGACCTGAGTCATGTCGTCGTCCAGCTCTCCTACCAGGGGAAGCAGGGCTACCTGGGGCGAGATGCCGATAACTGGGGCCGGCTCGTGGGCCGCGACGACGCCACGAGGTTGCGACTGCGGATGGTCGACGGCCAGAACTACTACGGGACCGACGACGACTGGTGGCTGTCCGTCGGCACCACGGGAACCCGGGCCGGGTACGTCTCCTTCTACTGGTGGAACAACTGCGGGCACCCTGACTGGAGGTACGACCGGACCACCAAGCGCCTCACGTCGTCGTACTCCTCACGTGCCGGGATGTCGATCCGGGACGACGGCTACGTCTACTGCTGGCCGTCCTACCCCGCTGCCGACGTCGAGCTGCAGGAGGTGTAGCCCAGGACCAAGACCGACCGGCCAGGAGGCACGACACGTGACCCTCGCGCGGTGGGGCGGCACGTCGACCCGGAGGTGGCCGCCTACCATGGCGGTTCCGACGTGAGGAGAGCACAGTGGAGACCGGATCCGGCCTGCGGACCATGGCAGCGACCGCAACCGTGCTGGTGGCCCTGGCCGTCGGGGGCTGCAACCGCGACGCCGAGGGGACCGAGACGGCATCCCCCACGGGGTCCGCGACGGCCAGCACCTCGACGAGCCCGACTCCCACCCCGAGCCCGTCGTCGTCGCTGCCGACGGTCGGTGAGGTCTACCGGCAGGCTCGCACCGCTGCCCTGGCTGCCCCGTCGGGGCACGTGGTCGGCACGCAGACCCGCGATGGGGCCCCGGTCACCGTTGACGTCGAGGGCAACGCCAACGGCTCGAACCAGACGGTCTTCATCACCACACCCTCGGGTGGCCAGGCCGAGGTCATCACCGTCGGAGCCGACCACTGGCTCGGGGGCGACGAGGAGTTCTGGGTCGAGCAGACCGGTGATCCGGCCGCTGGCTCCGGGATGGTCGGCAAGTACGTCGCCATCAGCGAGTCCGACGCCACCGAGCTCGGCTCCTTCACCCTGCGCACCATGCTCACCGAGACCTTCGGGCTGCCGGAGATCGCGGCTCTCGAGACGGACGCCTCCCCGGTGGAGGAGAGCGAGGTCGACGGGAAGGCGGTGTACATCCTCGGCGAGGCCGACGGGGCCCGACTCTGGGTGCTGGCCGACGGCAGCGCCACCCTCGTGCGCGCGGTCGGGCCGTCGACCGCCCCGGCCGACCTCGTGTTCAGCGACTGGGGCCGGGCCCAGACCTTCACCACGCCGCCGGCGTCGATGGTCGTCGAGGGCTAGCCGGGCTGGTACGCGGGATCGCGCCGCGTCCGCCGCCAGCGACGAACCTTCAGCCACATCCAGATCAGGAGCCAGGCGAGCAGGCCCAGCGCGATGATGACGAGCACCGGGGCGATGAGTGCGATGACCGTCAGGCCGAGGGAGGCGCCGTCCTCGATCGTCGACGCGACGGGTGCGCCGACTCCCGCGGTGCCGGCGTTGATCACGGGGCGAGAGGCCATCTTGCCCGTGTGGACCAGCCCCGAGATGATCACCCCGAGCACCACCGAGACCCAGGGGTTGTCCTGCATCCACGCCGAGTTGTCGACCTCGGATGCCGCGGTGGAGGCGGCGAAGATCAACCCACCCATGCTGGGGCGGATGAACGTCTGGATCGTGTCGTTGACCGTGTCGACGGCGGGGATCTTGTCCAGGACGATCTCGGCGAGCAGGAGGGCGGAGCCGATGCCGATGGCCCAGTTGCTGTCGATCCACTCGTACCCCGCGGGCAGGGTGATGAGGTCCGTGAAGCGCGAGACCAAAGCCACGACGAGAAACGGGATGTAGGCGTTGAGCCCTGCCGCGGCGGACAGGCCCATTCCGGTGAGGGCAGCGAGCACGGTCTTCCTTCCTTCGCACCCGCGACCGCTCCACGCGGACGCGCCGTCAGTGCAACGCAGGACCCCTCGAGCGTAGTCCCGGGATGGGCGGTGGGGGAGTGCAGCGCCGGGCACCTAGGATCGGTCCCCATGAAGGTCCTCTCCGCTGTTGCCTGGCCGTACGCGAACGGCCCCCGACACCTCGGTCACATCGCCGGGTTCGGGGTCCCCTCTGACGTCTTCAGCCGCTACATGCGGATGGCGGGGCACGACGTGCTGATGGTGAGCGGCTCCGACGAGCACGGCACCCCGATCCTCGTGCTGGCCGACAAGGCAGGGGTCACCCCGACGGAGTTCGTCGCGAGGAACCACGCCATCATCGCCGGTGAGCTCGCCGACCTCGGCTGCACCTACGACCTGTACACCCGCACGACGACCGCCAACCACTACGCCGTCGCCCAGGAGCTGTTCACGAGGGTCTGGGAGAACGGGTACATGGTCGAGCGCACCCAACGCGGGGCGATCTCGCCGACCACGGGCCGCACCCTGCCCGACCGCTACATCGAGGGCACCTGCCCGCTGTGCGGCTATGGCGAGGCGCGCGGCGACCAGTGCGACAACTGCGGCAACCAGCTCGAGCCCGAGGACCTCATCAACCCGCGCAGCAAGATCAATGGGGAGACCCCGGAGTTCATCGAGACCCAGCACTTCTTCCTCGACCTCCCCGCGCTCGCCGATGCACTGCGCGAGTGGCTCGCCGGGCGTGAGGCCTCGGGCACCTGGCGCCCCAACGTCATCAAGTTCAGCCTCAACATCCTCGACGACATCAAGCCGCGTGCGATGACCCGCGACATCGACTGGGGCATCCCGGTGCCACTCGACGGGTGGCGCGACCAGCCGACGAAGCGGCTCTACGTCTGGTTCGACGCCGTCATCGGCTACCTCTCGGCGTCGATCGAGTGGGCCCGGCGCTCGGGCGACCCCGAGGCGTGGCGCCTGTGGTGGAACGCCGGTGCCGGCGGGGACCAGCAGGTCTCGTACTACTTCATGGGCAAGGACAACATCACCTTTCACTCCCAGATCTGGCCGGCGGAGCTGCTCGGGTATGCCGGTCGCGGCGACCGGGGTGGCGAACCGGGAGTCTTCGGCAAGCTCAACCTGCCCACGGAGGTGGTCTCGAGCGAGTTCCTCACCTTCGGTGACCGGCAGTTCTCCACCAGCCGCGGTGACGTGATCTACGTGCGGGACGTCCTGGACAAGTACGGACCCGATGCGATCCGGTTCTACATCTGCGCGGCCGGCCCGGAGAACCAGGACTCGGCCTTCACCTGGCGGGACTTCGTCCAGCGCAACAACTCCGAGCTCGTCGCCGGCTGGGGCAACCTCGTCTCGCGCACGGCCGCGATGGTCGCCAAGAACTTCGGCGAGATTCCGCAGCCCGGGCCGCTCGAGGACATCGACATCGAGGTGCGGGACACGGTCACCGGTGCGTTCGCCACGGTCGGTGCCCTGCTGGAGCGCAACCGGGTCAAGGCCGCGCTTGCCGAGACGATGCGGATCGTCGGCGAGGTCAACGCGTACGTCTCGCGCACCGAGCCCTTCAAGCTCAAGGGTGAGGACGAGCGCGAGCGGCTGGCCACGGTGCTCCACACCCTGATCCAGAGCGTCTCCGACCTCAACACCATGCTCGCGCCGTTCCTGCCGCATGCCGCGAACCGGGTGCACCTCGCCCTCGGCGGGGTGGGGGAGTTCGTCCCCATGCCGGTGCTCACCGACGTCGTCGGTCTCGACGACGGCGACTCGGATCGCAGCTACCCGGTGATCACGGGCGACTACTCCGGCACCCCGCGGTGGGAGTCGACGCCCGTGCTGGTCGGCGCTCCGGTGGTCAAGCCGGCGCCGGTGTTCACCAAGCTCGATGAGGCCGAGGTGCTCCAGGAGTGGGGCCTGTCGTGACGCCCCGTGCGGAGGCCGCCCCTGAGCGGGTCCCCACGGCACCGGATCCACTGCCGGTTCCGGTCGTCGACAACCACACCCACCTGGACATCACCCGGGACGGCACCGAGGTGTCGGTCGAGGCTCTTGGCCCCGTGCTGGCGGCAGCGGCCGACGTCGGCGTCGACCGGCTGGTGCAGATCGGGTGCGACCTGCCCGGGGCGCGGTTCGCCGTCGCCGCGGCCGAGCACCACGCCGGGGTGCTCGCGGGAGTTGCCCTGCACCCCAACGAGGTTCCCGGGCTTGCTGCGACGGGGGAGTTGACGGCGGCGTATGCCGAGATCGAGCGTCTCGCAGCCCACCCGCGGGTTCGGGTCGTCGGCGAGAGCGGCCTGGACTACTTCCGGACCGGGCCCGACGGTGTCCCGGTGCAGCAGGAGTCCTTCCGGTGGCACATCGACCTCGCGAAGCGTCTCGGCAAGGCGTTGCAGGTCCACGACCGTGACAGCCACGACGACGTGGTGCGCATCCTCGACGAGGAGGGGGCGCCGCCGGCCACGGTGATGCACTGCTTCTCCGGCGGGCCGGAGCTGGCGCGGCAGTGCGTCGAGCGCGGTTACCACCTGTCCTTCAGCGGAACCGTCACCTTCAAGAACGCGACGGCCCTGCGCGACGCCCTGGCCGTGACACCGCTCGACCTCCTGCTCGTGGAGACCGACGCGCCCTACCTCACGCCGCACCCGTGGCGCGGCGCGACGAACTCACCGGCCCTGGTGCCCCTCACGGTGCGGGTGATGGCCGGGGTCCTCGGCGTCGCGGTGCCCACCCTGTGCGAGGCCCTCAGCGACAACGCCGAGCGTCTCTACGGCCCGTGGTCAGCGCCGTTCGCCGCACCGTGACGCGGATCTCGTTACTGGTGGGGCTCGTGCGACAGATGTGCTGCGTGAGGCGCGCCGAGCCCTGCATGACCGTTACCAAAATTTGACCTTCACCCGCTGACTCCGTCACGCTGGAGGGAATGGCCGGGGCCGAAACGCCTCGGACGGCACGTACGACCACCCTGATCGCCGCCGGTGTCGGCAGGGAAGGTGTCTGCGTGCGACGCCCCGGCGACGGGTCGTCAGGGCCGCCTGCGGCCGCGTCCGAGATCGGTGCCCGGAGATCACGAACACTGGAGAACCGTGCTTTTCACCCGCCCCCTTCGTCATGTCGCCCAAGGTGTCGCTGCCCTCGTCATCGCTGGCGGTGCCGTCGGCATCGCCCACGCGGACAAGGCAGTCGAGGTCACCGTCGACGGTCAGCCCACCTCGGTGCACGTCTTCGGCAGCACCGTCGCCGACGTCCTTGCCAAGCAGGACATCACCGTCGGCCCGCACGACGACGTGGTGCCCTCCCTGGACACCCCGGTCAGCGACGGCGACCGCATCTCGGTGCGCTACGGCCGCCTCCTCACGGTGACCGTTGACGGTGAGACGACCGAGCGCTGGACCACGGCCACCACGGTTGACGGCGCCCTGACCGAGCTGAACATCCGCGCCGACGGTGCGGCCCTGACGGCATCGCGTTCGCAGAGCCTGGGCCGGGACGGCCTCACCCTGGCGGTCACCACGCCGAAGAACGTCACGGTCGTCGCCGACGGCAAGACCCGCAAGGTCACCACGACGAGCCAGACCGTGTTCGGCGTCCTGGCCGAGCTCGACGTCGCCAAGCGCACGGCGGACGTCGTGTCCCCGGTCATGCCGACCTCGGTCGAGGACGGCATGAAGATCACCCTGAAGCGCGTGGACGTCAAGACCGAGACCGCGAAGCAGGCCATCGCGTTCACGACGACCAAGCAGAAGGACTCGAGCCTCTACAAGGGCCAGACCAAGGTCGTCACCAAGGGCAAGAAGGGCGCCAAGACCGTCGTCAGCCAGGTCACCTACGTCGACGGCAAGAAGACGAGCGCCAAGGTCGTCAAGAGCACGGTCACCACCAAGCCCGTCGCGGCCGTCGTCAAGGTCGGCACCAAGGCCCGCCCTGCGTCCACCACCACGAGCAGCGGCGGCGGTGGCAGCACCTCGGGTGCCGGCATCAACACCGCCCGCGCCGCCATGTGGGACCGGATCGCCCAGTGCGAGTCCGGTGGCCGCTGGAACATCAACACCGGCAACGGCTACTACGGCGGTCTGCAGTTCGCCACCGCGTCCTGGCTGGCCATGGGTGGCGACGACTTCGCCCCCCGCGCCGACCTCGCATCGCGCGCCGAGCAGATCACCATCGCCAACCGCTACTACGCGCGGGCCGGCCTCTCCCCGTGGGGCTGCGCGCACGCAGCCTGATCAACGACCTCATCACGACCTCGGATGCCGGGTCGACGCCTCGCGTCGGCCCGGCACCGTGCGTCGTGGTTAGGGTGAGCGCATGTCCGACGACCACGAGGTGAGCCTGCTGGGGGCAGGTGAGATCCGCGACCTCGCCGCGCGCCACGGCATCCGCCCGACCAAGCAGTGGGGGCAGAACTTCGTCGTCGACGGCAACACCGTCCGGCGCATCGTGCGGGTCGCGGGTGTCGGGCCGGGTGACACGGTCATCGAGGTGGGTCCGGGCCTGGGCTCGTTGACCCTGGCCCTGCTGCCGGAGGTCGACCGGGTCGTCGCGATCGAGGTCGACCCGGTGCTGGCCGCAGCGCTCCCCGAGACGGTCGCCCAGCACGCGCCCACCCTCGTCGACCGCCTCGACGTGGTGCAGGCCGACGCCCTCACCGTGACCGAGCTGCCCGGGCCCGCGCCGACGGCCCTCGTCGCGAACCTGCCCTACAACGTGTCCGTGCCGGTGGTCCTGCGCTTCCTCGAGCTGTTCCCCACGGTGCGCACGATCCTCGTCATGGTCCAGCTCGAGGTTGCCGAGCGGCTCGCGGCGGGCCCTGGTTCCAAGACGTACGGGGTGCCGAGCGTCAAGGCCGCCTGGTACGCCGACGTGCGGCTCGCCGGCCGGGTACCGCGCAGCGTCTTCTGGCCGGTGCCGAACGTCGACTCCGGACTCGTCGCCCTGACCCGCCGCGAACCACCGGTCACCGACGCCACCCGGCAGGAGGTCTTCGCCTGCGTCGACGCGGCCTTCGCGCAGCGCCGCAAGACCCTGCGCGCTGCCCTCGCCTCGTGGGCGGGGTCACCCGCGCTCGCCGAGGCTGCCCTGACGGCGGCGGGAGTTGACCCCCGCACCCGTGGGGAGCAGCTCGACGTCGCAACCTTCGCCGCGGTCGCCTCCGCTCGGGTCCAGGCGGTGCAGGGGCCCTGAAGCACTTTAGGGTGGGGACATGACCTCGGCTCCCCTCGTCCCCGCCCCGGTGACGGTCCGGGTGCCGGCCAAGGTCAACCTCGAGCTGCTCGTCGGCCCGCGCCGCCCCGACGGCTACCACGCACTGTCCACGGTGTTCCAGGCGGTGAGCCTCTACGACGACGTCACCGTGGCTGCCGCCGAAGACTGGGGTGTCACCGTCTCCGGGCCACTCGCGGCGGGGGTGCCCGAGGACGGCGACAACCTCGCCATGCGCGCGGCACGGCTCGTGGAGGCCCACTTCGACATCGACCCGGTGCACATCGCCATCCGCAAGGGCATCCCGGTGGCGGGCGGGATGGCCGGCGGGTCGGCGGATGCCGCAGCGACCCTCGTCGCGCTCGACCACCTCTGGGACCTCGACCTGGACCGCGAAGAGCTGGAGGACCTCGCCAGCGAGCTCGGCAGCGACGTGCCCTTCCTCATCGCCGGGGGCACGGCGATGGGCAGCGGGCGCGGTGAGCTCCTCGCACCCGTGCTCGCCCGGGGCACCTACCACTGGGTGTTCGCGCTCGCCGAGGGCGGGCTGTCCACGCCGGCCGTCTACGCCGAGTGCGATCGGCTGCGTGCCGACGAGGAGGTGCCGGACCCCGCGCCCACTGCCGCCCTCATGAGCGCCCTGCGCACCGGCGACCCCCACGAGCTCGCACCGCAGCTGTCCAACGACCTGCAGGCGGCGTCGCTGTCGCTGCGGCCCGATCTCGCCGAGGTGCTCGCCGCGGGCATGGAGTACGGAGCCCTCGGCGGCATCGTCTCCGGCTCCGGCCCGACGACGGCCTTCCTCGTCGAGAACAACGAGGCCGGCATCGACCTCGCCGTCGCGCTCACGGCCAGCGGCGTCGTGCGCGACGTGCGGCGCGCCAGCGGCCCGGTCCACGGCGCCCACGTGATCCACCAGCGGACCGACTAGTGGCCAACCTCGTCTCGGTCGAGCGGGCCTCCCTCGCGCTCGGCACCGCCCAGGTCCTCGATGGCGTCTCGCTCGGGGTCGGTGGCGGCGACCGCATCGGCATCGTCGGCCGCAACGGCGGTGGCAAGACCACCCTCCTGCGCGTGCTTTCGGGCACCCGGGGCGTCGACACCGGGCGGGTGGCCCGGGTGGGCGGGCTGACCGTCGGGGTGCTGACCCAGGACGACGGACTCGACCCGGCAGCCACCGTGCACGAGACCGTCATCGGTGACCTCCCCGAGCACGAGTGGGCCGCCAGCGCCCGCATTCGCGACGTCCTCACCGGGTTGCTCGGTGGGCTCGACGCACCCGTCGTCGGCGGGATGGATGCCCCGGTGGGGCCGTTGTCCGGTGGCGAGCGCCGACGGGTGGCCCTGGCGGCCCTGCTCGTCTCCGCGCCCGACCTGCTGCTGCTCGACGAACCGACCAACCACCTCGACGTCGAAGGGGTGGCCTGGCTGGCCGACCACCTCGTGCGCCAGCACGCTCGGCCGGACAACGCCGTCGTCGCGATCACCCACGACCGCTGGTTCCTCGACGCGATCGCCACCCAGACCTGGGAGGTCGACTCCGGCCAGGTCTTCGCCTACGAGGGCGGCTACGCGGCCTACGTGCTGGCCAAGGCCGAACGCGAGCGGATGGCCGGGGTGATCGCCGAGCGCCGTGACAACCTCCTTCGCAAGGAGCTCGCCTGGCTGCGGCGCGGACCACCGGCGCGCACGAGCAAGCCCAAGTTCCGGATCGACGCGGCCAACGCCCTCATCGCCGACGAGCCCCCGGCCCGTGACGGCGTCGAGCTCATGCGGTTCGCCACGACCCGTCTCGGCAAGGACGTCGTCGACCTCATCGACGCCCGGATCAGCGTCGGCGACCGGGTGCTGCTCGACCACGTCACCTGGCGCCTGGCACCCGGCGAGCGCACCGGCATCGTCGGCGTCAACGGCGCCGGCAAGTCGACCTTGCTGCGCGCCATCGCGGGGGACGTCGCGCTCGCCGCGGGCAAGCGCAAGGTCGGTGTCACCGTGCGCCTGGCGGTGCTCTCGCAGGAGGTTCGCGAGCTCGAGAAGTGGTCCGACCGCCGGGTCATCGAGGCCGTCGAGGACGTGCGCGCGGTGGTGCGCTTCGGCGCCAAGGAGCTCACGGCATCCCAGCTCGCGCAGCGGCTCGGGTTCACCGGGCCCCGCCAGCAGACGCGCGTCGGCGACCTCTCCGGTGGTGAGCGGCGGCGCCTGCAGCTGACCCGCCTCCTCATGGACGAGCCGAACGTGTTGCTGCTCGACGAGCCGACCAACGACCTGGACATCGAGACGCTGACCTCCCTGGAAGACCTCCTCGACGGGTGGGCGGGCACCCTCATCGTCGTCTCCCACGACCGCTACCTCCTCGAGCGCGTGTGTGACCGACAGGTTGCGCTGCTCGGCGACGGCCGCCTGCGCGAGCTGCCCGGGGGCGTCGAGGAGTACCTTCGCCTGCGCGCCGCCGCGGCCGGTGGTCCGGCCTCGACCTGGGATGCCGGGCGGTCGGCTGCCGCTGCCGTCGCGACGGCGGCTGCGGTCTCGGCGTCGGCCGGGCCGGGGTCTGCAGGGACAGCGGGTGGTGGGCAGACGGCATCCACGACGCCGGCCGTGCCGGCGGCGTCGCCGGCCGAGGCCCGTGAGGCCCGCAAGACGATGGCCCGGGTCGAGAAGCAGCTGAGCCGCCTCGCCGACCGCGAGGCGAAGCTGCACGCCGCGATGCTCACGGCAGCCACCGACCACGCCCGGGTGCTCGTGCTCAACCGCGAGCTGCGCGAGATCGTCGACGAGCGCGAGGACCTCGAGCTTCAGTGGCTGGAGGCCGCCGAGATCATCGGCTGATCTGCGTTGCGGTGCGCGGCCGGCCGAGTGCCCCGCGCCCACCTGCCACGGGCGGCGCGCGCCAGGCCGGGGCCGCGGGTCCACACCCACCAGTAGGCGACACCGGCCACGAGGCCACCCAGGTAGCCGAGCCACGGGGTCGAGCGGGTCTCCTGGAGCACGTGCCAGTGCAGCACGTAGATGAACAGCGAGCTCGCGGCGAGCACCTGCACCAGCGGCACGAGCCCACGGGGCACTCGCAGGGTCGGCACCCAGATGACGAGCAGGGCCGCGGTGAGGGTGAGCAGGTCACGCTTGGGGTTGCCCGAGAAGGTGCCGACGGTGGGGATCGCGACGGCCGTGACGAGCACCCGCTGACCCAGCCCCTGCGCCTTGGCAGCGGCCCAGCCCAGGCAGAACAACCACGAGACGACGAGCGCGGAGCCCTGCATGTGCGGCACGGGCGGGAAGAGCAGGCCCTTCCACCACAGCATCCCGACGCCCGACAGCGCCAGCGGCAGCGCGAACGGGTGCCGACGCTCGAGGCGGTCGCCCCACGGCGTCGCGACGACGGCGGTGACGAGGAGAAGCACGAACACCGCCGACTCGATGAACCAGAACCGCCAGTCGGGGCCGAGCCGCTCCTGCCCGAACACCCAGTTGAGCAGGGTCATGGTCGACCACGCGTACTGCCCGATGAGCAGGTGGGCGCCGACGATGACGACGAGCGCCGGCGCGGCGATGCGGCGCACCGCGGTGAGCAGGCCGCGCACGCGCTCGGTGCGCGGTGCCTCGCCGAGCCGGAAGCGGGCCAGGTTCCAGCCGACGAGCACGAGCAGGGCGTGGGCCGTGCCCTGGAGCCTGAAGACGTGGGCGTGGGTGCCGACGATGAGCACGATGGCGACGGCTCGCAGCACGACGCTCGTCTCGACGGAACGGGTGGACAGCGCCCGGCGCAGGCGGGCGCGCAGGGTGTGCAGCGTGCCGTCGGGTGCCGGCCGTCGGCCGTTGCCGGATGCCGCCCGGCCGGCTTTGGTGGCCTGCTCGGCTTCCAGCGCCTCGAGGTCGCGCAGCGTCAGCAGGTGCCAGTTCGTCGGCAGGTGTCCGAGGTGGTCCTCGACGTGCAGCGACACCTCGACGTAGGACAGCGAGTCACCGCCGAGGGAGGCGAAGGAGTCCTCCGGTGAGACCGATGCCAGCCCGAGCGCGGCGGCGTACCGCTCGCGCAGGGACCACGTGGTGGCCGGCGCCTCGGTCGTGGCCGCGGCCGCCAGGTCGGTCAGCGTGGCGTAGTCGACCTTGCCGCTGCTCAGGTGGGGCAGCGCGTCCAGGCCGAGGTCGGCGGCGGTCAGCACCTGCACGCACCGCGTCGGGATGCCGGCTGCCTGCGCCGCGCGCTCGGCCAGCCTCCTGTGGTCGCCCGAGGTGGGGCCCGGTGCGCAGGCGAGCGTGACGGCATCCGGCGCGGCGAGGCACCGCACGTCGTGCCCCTCGGTGCGCAGGGTGCGCTCGACGTGGTCGAGGTCGACCCGGTGCCCGAGAACCTTGGCGACGCGCGACCGGCGGCCGGTGATCTCGAGCAGACCGGCATCCGTGATGCGGCCGAGGTCACCGGTGTGCAGGCGCTCGACGGTTCGCCCCAGCGCGAGGTCGGCGGCGCTGTCGGCGTAGCCGAGCATGACGTTGGGCCCGCAGTAGACGACCTCGCCGTCGACGACCTCGAGGGACCCGCCGGCCACGGCCACGCCGACCGTGGTGGGGTGCTCGGCGGCGAGGTCGGGGGGCAGGTAGGCCATCCGCGCGGTCGCCTCGGTCTGGCCGTACATGACGAACAGGTCGAAGCCCCGCTGGCGCCCGAGGGTGGCCAGCTCGACGACACGGTGCGGGTCCATCCGGCCGCCGGCCTGCGTGACGGTGCGCAGGTGCGGGAGGTCCATCGTGGCGAAACCGACGCGGTCGAGCAGCTCGAAGGTGTGGGGGACCCCGGCCAGGGCGGTCACGCCGCTTTCGCGTGCGAGCGTCCAGAAGCACTCGTCGGCCACCGAGAGGTCGGTGAGCACGATCGACGCCCCGACGAGCAGGTGGCTGTGCACGATGCTCAGGCCGTAGCAGTAGTGCAGCGGCAGGCTGGTGAGCGCTCGGTCGCTCGCGCGGATGCCGAGGGCCGAGGCGATCGCCTCGGCGTTGCTGCGCAGGTTCTCGTGGGAGAGCCGCACCAGGCGGGGCGAGCCGCTCGAGCCGCTCGTGCTCATGAGCAGGGCGAGGTCGGGGTGCAGGTGGTGAGCTGCGTTCTCGCGGTGGTGCTGGATCGCAGGAGTGCCGCCGCCGGTGGAGCTGACGGTGATGTCGGGGTCCCAGGCGGCGGCCAGGGCCAACGCAGGGGAGCCGGGCGGGGTGAGCAGCACGACGTGACCGGCTTCGTGGGCCGCGAGGTAGCCGACGAGGGTGTCGAGGTCGTTGGCGCCGTGGACGTGCACGAGTCGCCGCTCACCGGCGAGGATGCCGGCCGCGCTCGCCACCCGCTGGGCGAGCTCACCGCGCGTCAGCGTCCTCAGCCGCCCGTCCCTGCCCCGCACGTGCACGGCGTCCGCGGAGTCAGGTGCCGCCCGCCAGCTCAGGGCCGTACCCGGCCCCGACTGCGCGGGGTGCACCTGAACCCGCGGGGGAGCAGCGGCGGTGGGAGGCACGAACCGAGGGTATGGAGGTAAGGCTTACCTACACAACTCGGATCGGTGTGAGATGCGCCCGGGCCTCGGCGGCATCACGAAGGACGCCAGATGCCGGATGCCGGTCAGCCCGCGTCGGTCTCGAAGGGGTGCAACAGGCGACGCAGCAGGGCGGCCAGGTCATCGCGCTCGGTGCCTGAGAGCTCTGCGAGGAGCTGGTGCTCGTGGGCGAGGAGGTCGGCGAGGGCGGCATCCACGACGTCCATGCCCGTGGGGGTGAGCCGGACCAGGACTCCGCGCCGGTCCGTGGGGTCGGGGTGGCGCTCGACATAGCCACGGGCGGCGAGCCGGTCGACGCGGTTGGTCATCGTCCCGCTCGTCACGAGGGTCTCGGTGACGAGCTGCCCGGGGCTGAGCTCGTAGGGCGTGCCGGCCCGGCGCAGCGCCGACAGGACGTCGAACTCCCACCCGTCGAGGCCGTGCTCGGCGAAGGCCGTGCCGCGGGCCCGATCGAGGCGTCGGGCCAGGCGGGACACCCGGCTGAAGACCTCGAGGGGCGCCACGTCGAGCCCGGGACGCTCCCGGCGCCACGCGGAGACGATACGGTCGACATCGTCAGCGGCCATGAGGCCGACTCTACTGCCCGTCAAGTTTCTTGACATCGAGACACCGGCGCCGTCCACGGATCCACCAGGTTCACCACACGAGGCGCCCGACCCGAGGAGCACGGCATGAGCGAGCACGTGAGCTGGGACCCCACCGCCTATGGCCGGTTCTCGGCCGAACGCAGCAGGCCCTTCGCCGACCTGCTCGCCCAGGTGCGCACCGAGGACCCCGCGGTCGTCGTCGACCTCGGGTGCGGCCACGGCCCGGCCACCCTCATGCTGGGTGAGCTCTGGCCGCAGGCCCGCGTCATCGGCGTCGACGCGTCCGAGGCAATGCTCGAGTCCGCCCGCGCCCTCGACGACGCCGGCCGGGTCGAGTGGGTGCAGGCCGACCTGCGTGAGTGGGACCCGGCCTCCCTCGGTGTGGCCCCGGACGTCATCATCGCCAACTCCACCCTCCAGTGGATTCCCGGACACCTCGACCTGCTCGACACCTGGGTCGAGGCGCTTGACCCCGGCGGGTGGCTGGGGCTGCAGGTGCCCGGCAACTTCGACGCCCCGAGCCACCGCCTCATGCGCGAGACGGCGGAGCAGCACGAGCGGGCCGGTGAGCTGGGTGCCGCCCTGGACCTGCCAGCGGTGGGGGAGCCGGCCACCTACCTGCGCTACCTCACCCGACTGGGCTGCACGGTCCACGCCTGGGAGACCACCTACCTGCACGTCCTGGACCCGGAGGGCGACGAGGACGACCCCGTGCTGAGCTGGGTCACGGCCACCGGGCTGCGGCCGGTGCTCGACATCCTCACCGAGGACGACGAGCGCGCTGCGTTCCTCGAGCCCTACACCGCGCTGCTCGCGGAGGCGTACCCGCGCACGCCGATCGGGGTGCTCTACCCGTTCCGCCGGGTCTTCGCGGTCGGCCAGAAGACGGGCTGACGCGCACCGGATGCCGTCCGGCCGGCCCTCAGGACGGGCTGGCGGTCAGGGTGGGCTTGGGTTCTAGGCCGGTCAGCCCGTTCCACGCGAGGTTGACGACGTGAGCGGCGACCTCGTGCTTCTTGAACTTGCGGGAGTCCAGCCACCACTGGCCGGTCAGCGCGATCATGCCGACGAGCATCTGCGCGTACATCGGGGCTGCCTTGGGGTCGAGCTTGTGGGACTTGAACTCGGCCGCGAGGATGTGCTCGACCTGGCTGGCGATGTCGCTCATGAGGCTGGCGAAGGAGCCGGTGGCCTGCCCGGTGGGGCTGTCCCGCACGAGGATCCGGAAGCCGTCGGTCGAGGTCTCGACGTAGCCGAGGAGGGCCAGGGCGGCCCGCTCGATGATCTCGCGCGAGGTGCCCTCGGAGGTCAGCGCTCCCTGCACCGCGCTGAGCAGGCTCTCGATCTCCCGGTCGACGACGACGGCGTACAGGCCCTCCTTGCCCCCGAAGTGCTCGTAGACGACGGGCTTGGACACCCCGGCCGAGGCGGCGATCTCCTCGATCGTCGTCCCCTCGAAACCCTTGTCGGCGAAGTGCTTGCGACCCACCCCGATGAGCTGCTCGCGACGCTCGCGCCCGGTCATCCGGGCACGGCTGGTCTTGGGGGGCTTGGCCGAGGCAGGGGCAGTCACCCTGTCATTGTGCCCGGCTCAGTCCATTACCCTCACCGTATGCCGTGCGCCGCCGTGCGCACCGGTCCCCGGTTGGTCTGCTGGTAGGGCCCGCCTGACTTTGAATCAGGACAAGCGACGTAGGTTCGATTCCTACCCGGGGAGCTGGCGCAGCGAAGCAAGCCAGCACCCCGGGTAGGAATCTTGGGAGCGACACCGCGCGACCGACGAAGGAGGTCGGGCGGAGGCGCGGCTCCTACCCGGGGAGCCATGTGGGCAGAGCCACGCGGGCCGAGCCCGCGAGGCGGGCACCAGGCCGGCCGGACGGCATCCGAGCCCACGAGGCCCGCTGTGCCACGATGGGGCGTGTGACGTGGTTCGAAGCAATTGTCCTGGGCATCGTGCAGGGGCTGACCGAATTCCTCCCCATCTCCTCGAGCGCCCACCTCCTGATCGTCGGGCAGTTGTTCTTCGACGGACGTGACCCGGGGGCGGCGTTCACGGCGGTCACCCAGATCGGCACCGAGTCGGCGGTCATCGTCTACTTCGCCAAGGACATCTGGCGGATCATCTCGCGGTGGAGCCTGGCCCTGGTCGGCAAGCTGCCACAGAGCGACCCCGACGTGCGGATGGGCTGGATGGTCATCGTCGGCTCGCTCCCGATCGCCGTCCTCGGCCTGCTCTTCGAGGGCGCCATCGACAGCGGCCTGCGCAACCTGTGGATCACGGCGGCCATGCTCGCCGGGGTGGCCATCGTGCTGGCCGTGGCCGACCGCGTCGCCAGGAACGAGCGCACCATCGACCAGCTGACGTGGAAGCACGCGATCTCCCTGGGGTTCTGGCAGGCGCTGGCCCTGATCCCCGGGGTCTCCCGCTCGGGCGCGACGATCTCGGGTGGGCTCTTCATGGGCTACCGCCGCGAGGTCGCTGCCCGGTACGCCTTCCTGCTCGCGGTGCCCGCTGTCATGGCCTCGGGGCTTTACAAGCTCAAGGACATCGGTGACGACGCCACCGCGGCGTGGGGTCCGACCCTGCTCGCGACGGTGATCGCCTTCGGCATCGGCTACGTGGTCATCGCCTGGCTGCTCAAGTACGTCGCGAGCCACACGTTCACGATCTTCGTCGTCTACCGGCTCGCCCTCGCCGCCGTGCTCGTCGGCCTGCTGGCCACGGGCACCATCGCCGCGACGTGACCGGATGCCGTCCGCGTCGGTGCGCGGACGGCATCCCTGATCATTCGGCCGGGTCCGAGGGCTCCGGCTTCTGGGTGCGGCGGAAGGCCACCCTGCTCGCGACGAGACCGGCGATCTCGAGCACCTCGATCTGCCAGCCGTCGACCGTGACGGTGTCGCCGGCCCGGCGCGGGACCTGGCCGAGGGCATCCATGACCAGTCCGTTGACCGTCGTGTAGTCCCGGTGTGCGGGGGTCAGGTCGATCCCGACGTCGGGCAGGTCGTGCAGGGGGAAGCCGCCGGGGACGACGACGGCGCCGTCCTCGAGGCGCCTGGCGGTGGACAGGTCCCGGTCGGTCTCGTCGTAGATCTCGCCGACGACCTCCTCGAGCAGGTCCTCCAGCGTGACGATGCCGTCGGGTGCCCCGTATTCGTCGAGGACGATCGCGAGATGGTGGCGCTGCTGCTTGAACTGGCGCAGCGCCTCGATGACGCGCAGGGTGTCGGGCAGGTACAGCGCTGGGGTCACGACGGTGGAGACTGCCGCGTCACGTCCACGGTGGACGTTCGACCAGTGCACCACCCCGACGACGTCGTCGAGGTGGCCACGGCGGGTGACCGGCGCCCTCGAGTGACCGGCCGCGGCCAGCTCCTCCAGCGCCTGGCTGATCGTGAGGTCCGCGCCGAGCGTGAAGACCGACCGTCGCGGAACCATCACCTCGCGCAGCAGGCGGGTGTCGAGGTCCAAGGCGCCGCTGAGGATCTCGCGCTGCTCCTCGTGGAGCGTCTGCTGGCTGGAGACCAGGTGCGCGAGCTCCTCGCGCGTCATCTCGGCCTCGCCGGCGTCAGGACTGACCCCGGCGAGGCGGACCACGAGGTTGCTCGCCGCGCTCAGCATCCTCACCAAGGGGCTGGTGACCCGGGACAACACGTCGATGGGGCCGACCGCGATCATGGCCCACGGCAGGGCCCGCTGCATGGCGATGCGCTTGGGAGCCAGCTCACCGAGCACGAGCGTGACCACGGTGAGGATCGCCGTGACCATGGCGATGGCGACGGCCTCGGCCGCACCGCCGAGCACGGACAGGTAAGGCACGAGGGGCGCGGCCAGGGACACGGCCGCGGCTGCGGATGCCAGAAACCCGGCGAGCGTGATGCCGATCTGGATCGTGGCCAGGAAGCGGTTGGGGTCGCGGGCGAGGGCGACGAGGCGTTTGCCCCGTGCGGTGCCTTCACGTTCGAGCTGGGCCAGCTGGCTCTCGCGCAGGGAGACCAGGGCCATCTCGCTGCCCGAGAAGGCGGCGTTGACCAGGACGAGCACCCCGACGAGGCCGAGGTTCAGCCACAGCCCGTTCACGGCTGGACCAACGAGTGGTGGACGGGGCGTCTGGCGGGATGGTGGGGGTCCATGGTCTTTCGGCGTCGGGGGCGGGGTTGTCGGGACAACGCCCGCACAGGCCCGACAGGTTCCGCGGTGTTCGGTGAACCTGGCCCGGAGTGCATGTCAGCCCGAGCGAGCCCTCACGAGGCTCGGAGAGCCTTGGTCCGCCGCACCTCCCGCTGACGCGCTCGAGAGCTCGGTGCAAGCCCACCGGATGGGTCAGCGGAAGCTTCCGGATCTGC
>NZ_DAORSO010000037.1:0-11725 GCF_035443565.1 Ornithinibacter sp.
TCCGCGGCGCCGGGCCCGCACCGGCCGAACCCCGCGCAGATGGTCATTTCGGGCCACAGACAAGTGCGGCACGCAGCGACAGACTGGGCCACACGAGCGCACCCGGGCGGGGTGTGCCCTCCCCCGCTGGAGAAGGCAGGGCCCCATGAGTGCACCCCGACGCCGCGCGGTCATCACCGGAGCCGCCGCCGTGGCGGCCACCGGTCCGATGACGACCGCCACGGCATCCTCTGCTCAGGCCGCGAAGCAGCAGACCGACCTGCTGCGCCGGTCGAGGTTCACCCCGCACGTCGGCTCGACGTTCACCTCGACCTCGGCCGCCGGGCGGTGGTCGGTCGTGCTCGCGTCGGTCGCCGACCTCGGGCCGGGCGGGGTGGCCGGCGGCGAGAAGCAGTTCGCGGTGTCCTTCACCGGCACGCTGCCCGGCGACGGGGTGTACACCTTCGCGCGCAAGGGGTTCACCGCCACACCGCTGTTCGTCGTCGCCGCCCGCGGCAGGCCGCTGGCCGTCGTCAACTGCCTCTGACGGGCCTGGCCCCGGGGCTCACGCCGAAGGGCGTCGCTCCAGCAGGACGTGGACCCCCTCCCCCGCGCCGTCCGCCGACACCGGCTCGAACCCGAGCCGCTCGTAGAGCCGGCGAGCCGGGCTCGTGGCGACAACGTGGAGCTTGACCGGAGCGTGCGCGGCATCCGCCTCGTCGAGGACACCACGCAGCAGTTCCGTCCCGGTTCCTCGACCTTGTTCGTCCTCGACGAGGGCGATGTCGACGACGCGGATGCCGTCCGCCCGCCTGTCGATCACGAGCCGCCCCACGGGGCGGCCATCACGCTCCACGACCCGGTCTTCGGCACCTGGAGCCGTGTGGGCCCAGCCTGCCTCACGCGCCCGGTACTGCTGCTCGAGCAGCAGGGCGAGGGCCGCCGGTGCCAACCCGGCCGCCGAGAACTCGTCCTCGCGGGTCTGCACGTAGAGAGCGAGGAGGAAGGGCCGGTCCGCCGCGAGGGCCGGCCGCGAGGTGACGGGCACGTCAGGGTCGCTGCGGGAAGATGCCCTGGAGGGCGATGCAGTAGTACACGACGAGGTAGGGCGCCATGTTGGTGTGCGGCGCGTCACCGCCGGCCTCCGCGGTGACGGTCGACGCGAGCAGCGCCTGCGGGCCTGACGGCGGGGCGTAGGAGTTGACGCCGCCGCTCTGGTTGGCGAACAGTTCGCCCGAGGGTGAGCGGGCGTAGCCGGCGGCGGCGGACGCCGTGAGCGCATGCGCGTGCGCCGGCATCTCGCTCTCGAGGAGGGTGACGGTGTCGCTGCCACCGGATTCCCCCAGGAAGCGCTGGCTCAGGCCCGGCCCGTGCCCCTCGTGGAGGGGCACCCGACCCTGCAGGTTCGGCAGGGCGAAGGTGGTCCTCCCGTCACCGCCGTAGGTCGTCCCGAGCAGCGAGAACAGCGCCGTGTTCTGCGCGATGGGCATGATCTGCCCGTCGCACCACGCCCATCCCTTCGGGGGGAAGTTGAAGGGGAAGAGTCGGATCTCTGCGACGAACGGGTCGGTCATGGTGTCCTTCGCTCTCGTCAGGCCTGGCTGGGGAAGATGCCGAAGAGGGAGATGATGTAGCGCACGGTCAGGTAGGGCTGCATGTTGTCGTGGGGCTGCGAGCCGCCTGCCGGGGCGAGTCCCTGGGGTGACAGCGTGGTCAGGGGGGCGTCGCTTCCGTAGGCGGAAGCGGCCACTTCGGGCATCGTGCCCGGCACCCCACCCGCCGGGCTGGTCGCGGTGGCGTTCGCGGCGGAACCGATGAGTGCGTGGGTGTGCATGGGCACTTGAGCCTGGGTGAGCGTGACCGACTCGGCCCCGCCGTCCTCGCCGATGACGACCGTGGAGAGACCGGGGCCGGTGCCCTGGTGGACGGGCGCGCGGCCGCGCAGGTCGGGCAGTGCGAAGGTGCTCTGCCCGTCACCGCCGTACGTCGTCCCGATCAGCTGGAAGAGGGTCTCGTACTCGCTGATCGGCAGGAGCTGGCCGTCGCAGTCCATCCACCCGTTGGGCGCGAAGTTCCCGGCGAAGAGTCTGACCTCGCCGACGTACGGAGTACCCATGGCGTGCCTTTCGAGGAGTCAGCTCTGCGAGGGGAAGATGCCCTGGAGGGCGATGCAGAAGCTGAGGGTGAGAAACGGCTGGCGGTTCTCGTGCGGCTGGCTGGAACCGGCGGAGCCCAGGGCGTTCGCGGCCATGGCCACCGGCGACCCGGGCGGCGAGTAGGCCGCCGACCCGGTGCTCGCGGCGAGCCCCACGGTCGGCCCGACGAGGCGGGTGGTGGCCGTCGCTGTCGTCCCGACCACCATGTGGCTGTGCGAGGGCATCTCGGACACGGTGACGGTGTGCGCCGCCTGCCCTCCGACCTCGCCCAGGGTGTGCCCGTCACCGACGTGGGCGGCGACGCGACCGCGCAGGTCCGGCAGGGCGAAGGTGACCCGCCCGTCGCCGCCGTAGGTGGTGCCGAGCAGGGCGAACAGCGCTTGGTTCTGGTTGATGGGCAGCAGCTGGCCGTTGCACAGGGCCCACCCCTTGGGCGGGAAGACGAACGACATCAACCGGATCTCGGAGAGGAAGGGTTCGCTCACTGCTGGCTCCTCGGGTCGTGGGGTCGAGATCGGTGGTCGGGGAGGCTCAGAAGGGCAGGGTGCACGGCACGTAGTTGTTGCCGCTGACCTGGGCGCGGAAGGTTCCGTAGATCCCGCTGCCGAGGGCGCTCCCGGAGTTCACGGAGGACACGTAGGTGACGACGTCGGCTGCCGAGGTCGGGGTCGCGGTGAGCCCGGAGACCCCGAAGTCGTTCGTCGTCTGCACGGTGCCTCGCTTGAACAGGCCGATGCCCGGAGCGGTCCCTCCGGCCACCGAGTTGACGCTCCCGGCGGTGCTGTTGTTGAGGATCTGCAGGCACACCGTGGCGTCCCCGGCGATCTGGTCGCCCGAGGTGACGACGATGCCCGACTCACCCGCGAGCTCGACGGGGGCGGCCACGTTGTTGTTCTGCACCCGGCTGCGCAGGGTGCCGCTGTCCCGCGTCAGCAGGGAGATGCCGCTGCTCTTGGTCGCGCTGACGGCGTTGCCGTCGACGGTGAGGTTGAGGACGGCCGAGTTGAGGTCGGTCGGTCCGACCACCGTCTGCTTGGCCGCGCCGCCCGCGATCCCGAACGCGCCACCGATCTGGCCGGCACCGGGAGCAACCCGGTTGCTGGACACCAGCGAGGTCAGGGTGGCCGCGCCGGTGGAGTTGACCGAGATGCAGTTGCCCCGGTTGGCGCCGAGCGGCTCGTCCACGGTGCCGTTGTTCTGCACGTCGACGAACCCGGTGCCGCGGCCCGCCACGCTGACGTAGATGCAGTTGGTGTTCATCGGGGTCCCGTCCGACGCGCCGCGCACCACGTTGCCGGATATCACCACCTTGCTCCCGGCGTTCGCACCCAGGATCGTCGCCGACGCCCCCGCGACGTTGCCTCCGTAGAGCAGGATGCCGCCGCCGGACGGGAAGTTGAGCACCCGGTTGTTCGCGATCGCCGCTGCCGTCACCGCGGACGCCCCACCGGCCGACCCGAGCGACTGCACGATGACGCCGTGACCCTTCGACGTGGTCGTCGACGTGCTGCTCTGGACGACGTTGCCGGACACCGTGAGCGAGCTGATGGTGCCGCTCTCGTTGTAGATGTCGATGCCGCTGCCGTAGGCGTTCGCCAGCACCGAGTTGGTCACCGACACCACCCCGGACAGGTTGCTCACCCCCGCCGACACGGTGTTGAAGGCGAGGTTGGCGCTGGCGTTGTCGGCGCCACCCAGCCCGCTGCCGTCGACGCGCCCGTTGCTGAAACCGAACCCGGTGACGCCGGTGCCCTTCACCCCGGCCGCCGTGCCGACGTTGGTCACGGACACGTTGTTGAACGAGGGGTTGCGCGTGTTCGTGAGCAGGATGCCGGGTCCGCTCGTTGCCGTGATCGTGCCGCCCGAGACGTCACCGCCTTGGGCCACCGATCCACCGCCCGTCACCGTGAGACCGGCGGTGGCGCCGGTGTTGACGAGCCGGATGCCGTTGACGGCGCCGTTCGCGCTCACCGACCGGAAGGTCAGGCCGGGGGCGCCGATCGTCGTGTTCTCGACGATGACGGCCCCGCCTGACGTCGCGGATGCCGCGTTCGGGCTCCCGCTCGTGGACACCGTGCCGCCCCCTGTGGCGGAGAAGGCCGGGGTCGTCGTGGTGGTCAGCGCGAGCGCCCCGGAGAGCGAGATGGTCGCCCCGGTGTTCGACGACAGCGCGACGCCCTTGCCGGTGATCGCCCCGGAGACGGTGACGGTCGACCCGGTGCGTCCGCTCACGGCGAGCGAGCGGGCACCGCTGGTCGTGATGCTCGCCCCGATGGTCACCGCACCCGAGCCCGCCCCGGAGAGGTCGAAGCCGTCCTCGCCCGAGCCCGAGATCGTCATGGGGGCCCCGACGCCGACCGACGTCGTGGAGACCCCGACCCCGTTGACGCCGTCGCCGGATGCCCCGGAGACGTCGATGCCGGACACGCTCGTGCCGCTCGCGAGGTCGATGCCGTTGCCGGCCGCGTTCGTCAGCACCGGTGAGGTCGCTCCCGGGGCGACGAGGGCGTCGGGGCCGACAGTGATGCCGGTGCGGCTGCTCAGCACCGTCTGGTTCGGCTCGAGCCGCAGACCGCCCTGGTACGTCGCGGTGCCGGTGAACACGAAGATGTGGTCGCCCGCGGAGTCGACGTCAGTGGCGTCGGGCCCGTTGAGCGCCTGGGTGCTGGTCAGCGGCGAGGTCGAGCGGCCGTCGGGGGATGCCGACGACGACGCGTTGTCGACCCACCACACGACCGTGGCGCCGATGGTCACGGTGACCGTGCCGGTCGCCAGCGCCGCGCCGTCGGTGACCGTGTAGGCGAACGAGTCGGTCTGGCCCTTGTCGCCGACTCCCGGGAGGAAGGTGAAGTTGCCGGCCGCGTCGACGGTCGCTGTACCGCCCCCGGTCGAGGCGACGGTCTCGGCGACGGTCGTCAGGGTGTCGCCGTCCTCGTCGAGGTCGTTGGCCGTGAGCACGGCGCCGGTCACCGCGACACGGGGTGCAGGGGTGCCGGGCAGGTTGAGGGCGAACATCGTGTTGCCCACGGCGCCGAGGTACTCGTCAGGGGCGGTCGTCGGGGCGTCGTTGACGTCGGCGACGGTGATCGTGAAGGCCTCGTCGAGGGACAGGCCGGGCGACGCCGAGTCGGTGGCGCGCACGCAGACCTTGATCGTCGGGGTCACCTCGTGGTTCAACGAGGCCGCTGTCTCCAGGGTCGTGCCGTCCACGGCGAAGGACGCACTGCCCGGGTAGGTGCTGCCACACCCGTTGGTGACCAGGGCGAAGGTGAGTGTCTGCCCGGCATCCGGGTCGCTCCCGCCGAGGGTGCCGACGGCCGTGCCTGCGGGCTCGTTCTCGTCGACGCTGCTGTGCGTGAGGGTGACGTCGGTGGGTGCCTCGTTGACGTCGGTCACCGTGATGGTGAACGCCGCCTCGACCCAGTCCCCGGCGGCATCCGTGCTGCGCACCCGCACCGACCGGCTGCCGCCCTCAGCATCGAGCACGGCCGCTGTCTGCAGCGACGTGCCGACGACGGCGAAGAGGGCGTTGTCGGTCGACCCGGCACCCGGCACGAGGGTGTAGGTGAAGGTGTCGAGCGCGTCGGCGTCGGTCGTCGAGAAGGCACCGACCGTGGTGCCGCTCGGCGAGTTCTCCGCCACGACCCGCGGGGTCAGGTCGACCGCCGTCGGCGCGTTGTTCGTCGCGGTCTCGAACGTCACCGCGGTGTTGCCGTCGACGACGTTCGGTGGATCGACGGTGTCGACGTCGGCGACCTCGGCACCGACGACCGTGAAGGTGCACGTCACCCCTGTGGGGAGGGGTCCGCCAGGGGTGACGGCGAACGTGGTGGCGGGGCCGGCATCCGCGGTCACCGCGACGGGGGTGCCGCCGCAGGTGAGGGTGAAGGCGTCGGAGGTCGCGGTGACCGGCTCGCTGAAGGTCACCGAGAGCCCGGCGGAGGTGCCCACGCCGGTGGCGCCGTCGGCCGGGGTCGTCGACACGACGGTCGGGGCCTCGTCAGCGGTGGTGAAACCGACCGTGGCGGTGCCCGCCATCGCGTCCGGCGGATCGCCGCCGTCGACGTCGGAGACCGCGCTCCCGGTGACGGTCAGCAGACACCCTGCGGATGCCGGCAGGGCAGCCGCCGGGTTGACCGTGATCGTCGACGTGCCGCTGTCCTCCACCGTGAAGCCGACCGGGGATGCCGCACACACCAGGTCCAGCGCGGCGGCCGGGACCGCCACCGGCTCGCTGAACGTGAGCACGACGTCGGCACCCACCGCGACGTCGGTGGCCCCGTCGGCCGGCGTGGACGAGACGAGCGTCGGGGCGGCGTCGGTGGTGAACGTGACCACGGGGTTGGTCGCCATGACGTCCGGGGGGTCGATGGCGTCGACGTCGCTCACCGAGCCGCCCAGGACGGTCACGCTGCACGAGGTTCCCTCTTGGAGCGGGGTCATCGGCGTCAGGGTCAGCACTGCGCCGGGGGCGCCCGAGAGGGCGAACGCCACCGGCGTCACTCCGCACGTGAACGCAAAGGCACCGGCCGGCGCCGTGACGGCCTCCGAAAACGTCAGCTGGACGACGGCGGTGGTGGCCACGCTGGTGGAACCGGTCGCGGGAAGTGACGAGGACAGCGTGGGCGCCGCGTCGTTCGGAGTCGCCTGCAGCGGGGTCTCACCGGCCAGGCACAGCGACGGGTCGGTGACGAAGCGCAGGACGCCGCTTCCGGCGGCAGCGCAGAAGTAGACGGTGCCGGACGTGGGAGGCAGGGTGAGCGCGGTGGCGGGCGGACGGCATCCGCTGAAGCTCGTGACGTAGCGCGTGGAGCCCGAGGGCTGGATGCACACCCGGGTCGGCCCCGGCTTGACGGTGACCCTGGTGTCCTTCTTCGAGCACGACGACAGGCTCTGCACCCAGCGCATCTGCCCGTTGCTCTTCAGGGCGCAGGCGAAGGTGAGCTCCGTCGGCGCGGGCACGAGCGAGTCGGGAGCAGCCTGTGCCGGGAGGACCGGCAGCGTGGACCCGACCACGAGGGCGACGATGGCCAGCACACGAGTGACGAACGAGCGCATCCGGGCTCCTCGAGCCGCATGCCGCCCGGCCGGGGGCTGCCTGCTCAGCCGATGCCATCCCGGGTGGCCGTCCCGGCCTCGCCGAACGTAGCACCGGGCGCAGGGCCACCGACATAGTCAATCCGGGCCATCCCTGCGGCGGAACTTCCTCGCCCGATGCCAGAAGGTTCACCATCGCCCCACAAAGGATGTGGGGTCGAGGTGAACCTTCCGGGGTGAAGCCGAGGGGTCAGTACTGCGGGGGCGGGGTGTCCTGCACCGAACCCGCACGCGGCGGGGCCGAGGCGATGCCGAGCCCGGACCGCAGCGCATGGCTGCCCTTGCCGACGTGGGCCGAGTACTTCGGGTGAAGCTTGCTGCGCACGGTGACCTCGAACCGGTCCAGCGCCGCGTTGACCTGAGCGGGGTTCTTCTGGGCGTACTCGCGGGCCTGTTGGGCCACGGTGATGAGTGCCGCCAGCTTGATGGCACGACGTGCCATGGGTGTCCTCCTGGGTGGATCGGGGTCACAGGGTCTGTGGGGTCAACCCATGATCACCCGCGCAGGTTCCCGAGACGCCCGCGGAGTCAGGAGGATTTCGCGGGGTGGGGGGGTCAGTCAGTAGGTGACGTGCAGGCGGCGGGCCGCCTCGGCGATGGACCCGGACAGCGACGGGTAGACCGTGAAGGTCGAGGCCACCTGGTCCACGTTGAGCCGGTGCTGCACGGCCAGGGTCACCGGGAAGATCAGCTCCGAGGCGCGCGGGGCGACAACGACACCGCCGAGGACCAGCCCCGAACCCCGGTGGGCGAAGAGCTTGACGAACCCGTCGGTGATGCCGAGCATCTTCGCGCGCGGGTTGCGCGCGAGCGGCAGCGTGATGACGTCGGCGCGCACCCGGCCGCTCTCGACGTCGGCGTGCGACACCCCGACGGTCGCGATCTCGGGGTCGGTGAAGATGTTGGCGCTGACGTAGTGCAACGGCAGCGGCGCCACGGCGTCACCGAGGGCGTGCGCCATCGCGGTGCGCCCCTGGGCAGCGGCAACCGAGGCCAGCGGCAGCACGCCCGTGCAGTCACCGGCCGCGTAGACGCCGCGCACCGAGGTCCGCGACACCTTGTCGACGACGACGTGCCCCGACGGGGTCAGCTCGACCCCGACCTCCTCGAGCCCGATCCCCCGCGTCAGCGGTGTCGACCCCACCGCGAGCAGCGCGTGCGACCCCTCGACGACGCGGCCGTCCTCCAGCGTCACCCGCACTCCGGCATCCGTGCGGTCCACCGCGGCCATCCGCGAGCGCGACAGCACCTCCATGCCCCGGCGGCGGAAGACGTCCTCGATGACCGTGGCGGCATCCGGGTCCTCGCCGGGCAGCACCCGCTCGCGTGAGGACACGAGCACGACCTGCGACCCCAGACCGAGGTAGGCCTGGGCCAGCTCGGCACCCGTGACGCCGGACCCGACGACGACGAGCCGCTCGGGCAGCGCGTCGAGGTCGTAGATCTGCTGCCAGGTGAGGATGCGCTCGCCGTCGGGGCGCGCGGTGTCCATGACGCGCGGGGTGGCTCCCGTGGCGACGAGCACGACGTCGGCAGCGAGGTCCTCAGTGCCCTCCGGGCCCTCGACCCGAACCGACGTGGGCGAGGTGAGGGATGCCGTGCCCGCGACGTGGCGCACCCCGACCTCGGCCAGGCGCGTCGAGATGTCGGCACTCTGGGCGGCGGCCAGCGCACGCACCCGACGGTTGACCTCGAAGAGGTCCGCGACGGCATCCGAGACCTCGTCGCCCTCGGCGTCCTCGAGGTTGACGCCCAGCCCGTGGGCGGTCTCGAAGTCGCTCATGTAGTCGGCCGTGGAGATGAGCGCCTTGCTCGGCACGCAGTCGGTGAGCACGGCGGCCCCGCCGATGCCGTCGCGCTCGACGATCGTGACGTCGGCCCCGAGCTGGGCCGCGACCAGGGCAGCTTCGTACCCGCCGGGACCTCCACCGAGGATGACGACTCTGCTCGACCGTGCGTTCACGGCACCCATCCAACCACTGCGCGGGGACTGCGCCCGCAGTGAACAGGCGATGACGAGCACACCACGAGTCACCCCGCTCAGGTCACGTTTTGGTCTCGCCCCCACCAAAAGGCCCAAAGGTCCGGTTTCATACCAACAACGAAGGGTCGCCTGCTCGACGCGGCCCTCCCGCGGGAGTCCCCCCCGTGTCACTCACCAGGAGGTCAACGATGACTCACCCCTTCACCCGACGTGCCGGCGCGCTGGCCGTCATCGGCTTCGCCGCCGCTGCCGTCGTCGCCTGTTCCCCGCCCGCCGATGAGGAGACCCCGGCACCGGCCGGTTCCTCGGGATCGGTCGACGCGAAGACCGCCACCTCCGCCGAGGCCTTCGGTGGCATGGAAGGGCTCGTCGCCGCCGCCAAGGCCGAGGGCAAGCTCAACGTGATCGCCCTCCCGCCGGACTGGGCGAACTACGGCGAGATCATCAAGGGCTTCCAGGCCAAGTACCCCGAGATCACGATCACCAGCGACCAGCCGGACGCGAGCAGCGCCGACGAGATCGCGACCGCCGAGCGCCTCAAGGGCCAGGCCGGCGCTCCCGACGTGTTCGACCTCGGCGCCGCCGTCGCCCTGGCCAACACCGACAAGTACGCGGCCTACAAGGTGGCCACCTGGGACGACATCCCGGCCGACCTCAAGGACGCCAACGGCCTGTGGGTCAACGACTACGGCGGCTACATGAGCATCGGCTACGACTCGGCCAAGGTGCCCGCCCCGACCAGCGTCGCCGACCTGCTGAAGGCCGACTACAAGGGCAAGGTCGCCCTCAACGGCAACCCGACCGAGGCCGGCGCCGCGTTCGCCGGTGTGCAGATGGTCTCCATCGCGCAGGGCGGCACCGCTGCCGACCTCACCAAGGGCGTCGACTTCTTCAAGCAGCTCACCCAGGCGGGCAACTTCCTGCCCGTCGACCCGACCCCCGCCACCGTCGAGTCGGGCCAGACCCCGCTCGTCATCGACTGGGACTACCTCAACGCCGGTCTCGCGGCCAAGCTGCCGACGTGGAAGGTCATGGTGCCCAAGGAGGCCGTCGTCGCGGGCTTCTACTACCAGGCGATCAACGTCGACGCCCCGAACCCGGCGGCCGCGCGCCTGTGGCAGGAGTACCTGTACTCCGACGAGGGCCAGAACCTCTGGCTCAAGGGTGGCGCCCGCCCGGTCCGCTTCGAGGCGATGAAGACCGCCGGCACGCTCGACGCCGCCGCCGCTGCCGCACTGCCCCCCATCGAGGGCACCGCGGTGGTCCCGACCCAGGCTGACGCCGAGGCCGGCAAGGCGTACCTCGCCGAGAACTGGGCCAACGCCGTTGGCTGACGCCTCGCGCAAGAGGGCACTGGGCGGTCGTCGACCGTCCGGTGCCCTCTTGGGCGTCATCCCGTTCTTCGCCTACACCACCGTCTTCCTGCTCATCCCGACGCTCGTCGTCATCGTGGGCGCCTTCCTCGACGCCGACGGGGCACCCACCACCGCCAACATCGAGGCGCTCACCTCACCGT
This sequence comes from Ornithinibacter sp., assembly GCF_035443565.1. NCBI lineage: Bacteria > Bacillati > Actinomycetota > Actinomycetes > Micrococcales > Intrasporangiaceae > Ornithinibacter > Ornithinibacter sp. Next base: position 10,733 of record NZ_DAORSO010000037.1, read on the forward strand.
CGGTGGTGCGCGGCCTGCGCAACTCGGTGGTGCTGTCCGCGGTGACCGCGGTCGTCGGCGCCATCGTGGGCGGCATCCTCGCCTATGCCGTCAGCACGGCATCCGCGACGAGCGTGGTCAAGCGCTTCATCACCTCGCTGTGCGGCGTCCTCGCGCAGTTCGGCGGTGTGGCCCTGGCCTTCGCGTTCGTCGCGTCCTTCGGGGCCACCGGCCTCATCACCGCCTGGTTGGCCGCCATCGGCGTCGACACCGGCACCGGCTTCTGGCTGTACGAGTGGAACAAGGGCCTCATGCTCATCTACCTGTACTTCCAGATCCCGCTCATGGTCATCGTCTTCCTGCCCGCGGTCGAAGGCCTTCGCCCCCAGTGGCGTGAGGCCACCGAGACCCTCGGCGGCACCACCTGGACGTACTGGCGCCGCGTCGCCGGGCCGATCCTCATGCCGTCGTTCGTCGGAGGCATGCTGCTGCTGTTCACCAACGCCTTCTCCGCCTACGCCACCGCCAAGGCGCTGATCTCGCAGGGCTCGCCCCTGCTGCCGCTGCAGATCGCGGGCACGATGAGCTCCGAGGTCATCCTCGGGCAGGAGAACGTCGGCAAGGCGATGGCGCTCGCGATGGTCGTCGTCGTGGCGCTCGTCATGACGGCGTACGTCATGCTCGACCGCCGCACGAGCAAGTGGATGCCGCGATGAGCGGCCAGCGCGCGACGTTGCGTCGCCGTCAGACCACCTTCCGCTGGGTCGCCGTCCTCCTGGCCACCTTCCTGTTCGCCCTCCCCCTGCTCGGCATGCTCGACTTCACGACGCAGGGCCCCGGCGGGGTCGGGCGCACCGCCGACACCTGGCGCACGCTCGTCGACGTCAGCACGATCACCACCGACTACCCGGCGCTGCGCCAGGGGTTCCTCGCCTCCATCGGGCTCGCGATCGTCACGCCCCTGGTCATGCTCGCGATCCTCGTGCCGACGATGACCTGGGTGCGCCTGCGCCT
>NZ_DAORSO010000037.1:11825-17262 GCF_035443565.1 Ornithinibacter sp.
CCCTGGTCATGCTCGCGATCCTCGTGCCGACGATGACCTGGGTGCGCCTGCGCCTTCCCGGACTGTCGCGCACGGTTGAGTTCATCTGCCTGCTGCCGCTCACCGTGCCGGCCATCGTGCTGGTCGTGGGCCTGACGCCCGTCTACGCCTGGGTGTACTACTTCGTCGGCTCGTCGACGCTGTGGCTCTCGCTCGCCTACGTCGTGCTCGTCCTGCCCTACGCCTACCGGTCGTTGGATGCCGGTCTGCGCGCCATCGACGTGCGCACCCTCTCCGAGGCCGCGCGGTCACTCGGGGCATCGTGGTTCACCGTCATGCGCCGGATCGTGCTGCCGAACCTGCGTTCGGCCGTGCTCTCGGCGTCGTTCCTGTCGGTGGCCCTGGTGCTCGGGGAGTTCACCATCGCCAGCCTGTTCAGCAAGAAGAACCTCCAGGTCGCGATGTACGAGCTCGGCAAGTCCGACGCGAAGATCTCGGTCGCCGTCGGGCTGGTCTCGCTGGTGTTCGCCTTCGTCGTGCTGTTCGCGATGTCCTTCGTCGGCAGCAGCCCTGCCGGCACCTCCCCCCTCGCCCGATTCCGGCGCACCCGCGTCGACCGCAAGGAGCCAGCCGCATGACCGACTCCCCCCGTGGCACCCCCGTCCAGCTCACCGAACTGCGCCGTTCCTACGGTGGCGTCGCAGCGCTCGACGGGCTGACGCTGCACATGGAGCCGGGCGAGTTCGTCGCCCTGCTCGGCCCCTCCGGCTGCGGCAAGACCACCGCCCTGCGGTGCCTGGCCGGCCTCGAGGACCCCGACTCGGGCACCATCGTCGTCGGCGGCAACGACCTGACGAAGGTGCCGACGAACAAGCGCGACATGGGGATGGTCTTCCAGGCGTACAGCCTCTTCCCCCACATGACCGCCCGGCAGAACGTCGAGTTCGGCCTCGAACTGCGCGGCCGGGACAAGGCCGCACGCCGGGCCCGCGCCGCCGAGATGCTCGACCTCGTGGGGCTGGGCAAGCACGCCGACAAGTTCGCCCACCAGATGTCCGGAGGCCAGCAGCAACGTGTGGCCCTGGCCCGGGCCCTGGCCATCGAGCCGCAGGTGCTCCTGCTCGACGAGCCGCTCTCGGCCCTGGACGCGAAGGTGCGCACCCAGCTGCGTGACGAGATCCGGCGCATCCAGCTCGAGGTCGGAACGACCACCCTGTTCGTCACGCACGACCAGGAGGAGGCGCTTGCCGTCGCAGACCGGGTCGGTGTCATGAGCGTGGGCAAGCTCGAGCAGCTCGCGCCACCGGCCGAGCTCTACTCGGCGCCGAAGACCCCCTTCGTCGCCGACTTCGTCGGGCTCACCAACCGCATCCGCGGCGAGGTGGCCGGCGAGACCGCCCACCTGCTCGGTGGCTCCGTGCCCCTGCTGCCCGGTTCCTCCTCGGGGCCGAGCGCCCTGGTCCTGGTGCGACCCGAAGGGGTGCGCATCGCGCACGACGACGGCGGGACGGCATCCGTCGTGAGCGCGAGCTTCCTCGGCGGACACGGCCGGGTCATCGCTCGCATCCCCGACGGCACGCTCGTCACGGTGCAGGTGCCCAACACCGACGTCACGACGTTCCGCCCGGGCGACCGGGTGACCCTGTCGCCCCGTGGGGACGCCGCCCTCGCCGTCGCCGACTAGAGGCAACGACTTCGTGCGACTTCGGTGCGGGTTTTCGGCTCAGGAGGCGCGAAACCCGCACGGAAGTCGCACGAAGTCGGGGTGAGGGGGCAGACGGCGGATGCCGGGTACAGCGACTGTCGCTGTACCCGGCATCCGTCAGTTGGGTGCTGCGGAGACCTCAGTGGGTCACTTCGGCATGAGCACCGCGTCGATGACGTGGATGACGCCGTTGCTGGCCTCGACGTCGGTCGCCGTCACGTTGACGGTATTGCCGGCCACGTCGGTCAGCGAGACCTTGTCGCCGTCGACGTTGACGGTCAGCTCGCCGCCCTGGACGGTCGCGACCTTCTGGCCGTCGAGCTTGACGACGTCAGCGGCCATGACCTTGCCGGGCACGACGTGGTAGGTGAGGATCTGGGTCAGGTCACCCTTGGGGTCCTTCAGGAGGGTGTCGACCGTGCCGGCCGGCAGCTTCTCGAAGGCGGCGTCGGTCGGGGCGAACACCGTGAACGGGCCGGTGCCCTTGAGGGTGTCGACGAGCTCGGCAGCCGTCAGGGCGGCAGCCAGGGTCGTGAAGTCGCCGGCCGCGACCGCGGTGTCGACGATGTCGGACGCCGCCATGGTCTCGCTCGGCGACGGGGAGGGCGCCTCGGTGGTGGCGGCCGCGGAAGCGCTGGAGGCTGCGGGCTCGGCCTCGTCGCTCCCACAGGCGGCGGTGGTCAGGGCGAGGGCCAGGACGGCGGCCACGGGAAGGATGCGTCGCATCGGAGGAGTCCTTTCGGGGGGTGAAGCTCTGGGTTGGTCTGACACCCCTTCTTCCGCGGGGACCCCGGGCTTGGATGCACCTTCTTCGACAAAGTTTTGACGTAGGTGCAGATGGGCTCGGGTCGGTACGCTGCGCAGCGTGACCGACAACGCCGCCGCCCACGCCCTGTCCGACCCCGCGACCGACCCGTTCGCCGTCGCCGATGCCGCGGCAGCGGTCATCCGCGAGCGCACCGGGGTGGCGGCGCACGACGTCGCCCTCGTGCTGGGATCGGGCTGGGGGCAGACCGGTGACCTCATCGGCGAGACCCTCGCGACGATCGACAACACCGACGTCCCCGGGTTCGCCAAGGCCGCCGTCGCCGGCCATTCGGGCGTCATGCGCTCGGTCGCCATCGGAGACACGGGTCGCCGCGCCCTGGTCTACGGCACCCGCACCCACTACTACGAGGGCCACGGCGTGCGTGCGGTGGTGCACGGCATCCGCACCGCAGCGGCCGCGGGGTGCCGCACCGTCGTCATCACCAACGGCTGCGGCGGGTTGCGCGAGGAGTGGGCGCCGGGCACCCCCGTGCTCATCAGCGACCACATCAACCTCACCGCCACCTCCCCCATCGAGGGCGCGAACTTCGTCGACCTCACCGACGTGTACTCCCCGCGGCTGCGCGCCATCGCCAAGGAGATCGACCCCGACCTCGACGAGGGCGTCTACGTGCAGTTCCGCGGGCCGCACTACGAGACCCCCGCGGAGGTGCGCATGGCCGGCATCCTCGGCGGTGACCTCGTCGGCATGTCGACCTCGCTCGAGGCGATCGCCGCCCGCCAGAGCGGGCTCGAGGTGCTTGGCATCTCGCTCGTGACCAACCCGGCCGCCGGCATCTCCAAGACGCCGCTCAACCACGAAGAGGTCCTCGAGGCCGGCCGCGAGGCCGCGCAGCGTTGCGGACGCCTCCTCGCCGCCGTCGTCGCCAAGATCTGAGGATGCCGTGAGCGCTCACCTGACCGACCTGCTCGCCGCCGCCCGCGCCTGGGCAGCCGACGACCCGGATGCCGTGACGCGCGACGAGCTCGTCGGCCTCGCCGACGCCGCGGAGGGCGGCGACGAGGGCGCGGCCACGGAGCTGGCCGATGCCATGGCCGGGATGCTCGAGTTCGGCACGGCCGGTCTGCGCGGGAAGCTCGGTGGGGGCAACAACCGGATGAACCGGGCCGTGGTCATCCGGGCGGCCGCCGGGCTCACGGCCTACCTGAAGACGCTGAACCCCGAGCCGTTCGTGGTCGTGGGCTTCGACGCCCGCACGAACTCGGACGTCTTCGCCCGTGACACCGCGGCCGTCGTCGTCGCCGCCGGTGGGCGGGCGGCGATCCTCAACCGCACCATGCCGACGCCGGTGCTCGCCTACGCGATCCGCTGGCTCGGGGCGGATGCCGGTGTCATGGTCACCGCCTCGCACAACCCCCCGCAGGACAACGGCTACAAGGTCTACCTCGGCGACGGGTCACAGATCGTCTCGCCGGTCGACGCCCTCATCGCCGAGCAGATCGCGCAGGTCTCGTCGGTGGCGGGCGTGGCCCGGGCCGACGACGGCTGGGAGACCCTCGGCGACGACGTGTGGCAGGACTACCTGCGCGACGCCGCCGCCGTGGTCGAGCACGGCGCCGCGGCCGAGCTGTCGGTCGTGCACACCGCGCTGCACGGGGTCGGCACCGAGACCGTGCTGGCCGCCTTCGAGCGGGCCGGGTTCTCGGCGCCCAACGTCGTGGAGAGCCAGGCCCAGCCCGACCCGGCCTTCCCGACGGTGTCCTTCCCCAACCCCGAGGAGCCGGGCGCGATCGACGCCGCCATCGAGCTCGCGGAGCAGACCGGACCGGACGTCGTCATCGCCAACGACCCGGATGCCGACCGCTGTGCGGCCGCGGTGCCGGGCCCCGGTGGCTGGCGGATGCTGCGCGGTGACGAGGTCGGTGCCCTGCTCGGGGCGCACCTGCTCGCCAAGGGTTCTGCGGCCGGGGTGCTGCCCGACTCGGCGGAGTGCGTGTTCGCCAACTCGATCGTCTCCTCGCGGCTGCTCGCCGCGATGTGCCGGGCGGCCGGGGTACGTCACGAGGAGACCCTGACCGGCTTCAAGTGGATCTCCCGGGTGCCCGGGCTGCGCTACGGCTACGAGGAGGCGCTCGGCTACTGCGTCGACCCGGCGCAGGTGCGCGACAAGGACGGCGTCAGCGCCGCGCTGCTCTTCGCCGAACTGACCGCGGGCCTGAAGGCCGGGGGCCGCAGCGTCGACGACCTGCTCGACGACCTGGCCCGGGCCCACGGGGTGCACGCCACCGACGCCTTCTCGGTGCGCGTCGAGGACCTCTCGCTCATCGGCGAGATCATGGCGCGGCTGCGCGCCACCCCGCTCACCTCGGTGGCGGGGGTCGACGTCGCCCGGGCCGACGACCTCGCGCAGGGCGATGGTGGGCTGCCCCCGACCGAGGGGCTGCGCTACTACCTGGCCGACGAGTCGCGGATCATCGTGCGCCCCTCGGGCACCGAGCCCAAGCTCAAGGTCTACCTCGAGGTCATCGAGCCGGTCGGGGCCGAGGAGGAGGTCAAGGCCGCGCGAGGTCGCGCTGGGAGCCGGCTGGCCGGCATCCGGGCCGACCTGGAGGCCGCCACCTCGATCTAGCGGGTCCGCACTGACCGTCTGCGCAGGACCTGCCCACGGCTCGACGGCCGCCCCCGCGGGCACGAAGGTGCGCGCGAGCCAGCCGAACCACCGGTCGCTGTGGGTTGCGGCGCCGACGAGCCCCAGCACGGGGCCGAGGTCTGGTTGACGAGCAGCGACGTCACCCCCAGCGCGACCGCGGCCCCGACCGCGAGCGCCCAACCGCGCCGGGACGCCGCGCCGTTGAATCCCCCACCCATCGCTCGACCCTACGTCAGGTCGGTACCCGCACCTCTGGGCGACGTCGACAGTCGAGAGGACGCAACACGCAGGCCGTGAGGCGCCGTTCCCTGCGTGTTGCCTTCTCTCGACGGGC
>NZ_DAORSO010000037.1:17362-19907 GCF_035443565.1 Ornithinibacter sp.
GCAACACGCAGGCCGTGAGGCGCCGTTCCCTGCGTGTTGCCTTCTCTCGACGGGCCCACTCGGGCTGAGACCCGCCGTAGACTCCGCGGGTGAGCACCGCCACCGACGTCGACCCCACCGCCCGCGCCCGCGACCTGCTCGGGGTGTCCCGGCTGACCAACCAGGCCCTCACCAGCTGGCTGCACGGCCTGCCCGGTGTCGACCAGGTCGGCTGCGAGGCCCGGGCCGCCGCGCTCGGCACCCGCTCGATCAAGACCACGAGCAAGGCGTGGGCCATCGACACCGCCATCTCGATGATCGACCTCACGACCCTCGAGGGCGCCGACACCCCGGGCAAGGTCCGCGGCCTCGCGGCCAAGGCCCTGGTGCCCGACCCCACCGACATGAGCACCCCACGGCCCGCGGCGCTGTGCGTGTACGGCGACATGGTGGCCGTCGCCAAGGACGCCCTCGGCGGTGCAGCCATCAACGTCGCCGCCGTCGCCACGGCGTTCCCGAGCGGGCGGGCGAGCATGCCGGTCAAGCTCGCCGACACCCGCGACGCCGTCGAGGCCGGCGCCGACGAGATCGACATGGTCATCGACCGCGGCGCGTTCCTCAGTGGCGACTACCTCACCGTCTTCCGCGAGATCGCCGAGGTCAAGCAGGTCTGCGGCAGCGCCCGGCTCAAGGTGATCATGGAGACCGGCGAGCTCGTGACCTACGACAACGTCCGCCGCGCCTCCTGGCTGTCGATGCTCGCCGGCGGCGACTTCATCAAGACCTCCACCGGCAAGATCTCCCCCGCCGCGACGCTCCCCGTCACGCTCGTCATGCTCGAGGCCGTGCGCGACTGGCACGACACCACCGGTGAGATGGTCGGCGTGAAGCCCGCGGGCGGCATCCGCACCAGCAAGGACGCGATCAAGTTCCTCGTCGCGGTCAGCGAGGTCGCCGGCGAGGCGTGGCTGACCAACGAGTGGTTCCGCTTCGGTGCGTCGAGCCTGCTCAACGACCTCATCCTGCAGCGCCAGCGGATGCGCACCGGCGCCTACTCGGGGGGCGACTACGTCGCCGACGACTCCCCCAGCCTGTACTGACCCTCTCGACGCGCCCAAAGGACCGAATCCCATGTCTCCCTTCGAGTACGCACCGGCACCCGAGTCGGCCGCCGTCGTCGACATCGCGAGCAGCTACGGCCTGTTCATCGGCGGCCAGTTCGTGCCCGCCACCGGCGGAACGCCGTTCAAGACCGTCAACCCGGCCACCGAGGAGGTGCTCGCCGAGATCTCCGAGGCGAGCAGCGACGACGTGGATGCCGCGGTGGCCGCCGCGCGGACGGCGTACACCCGCGTCTGGTCGCGGATGAGTGGCGCCGACCGCGGCAAGTACCTCTTCCGCATCGCGCGGATCCTGCAGGAGCGGGCCCGGGAGTTCGCCGTGCTCGAGACCCTCGACAACGGCAAGCCGATCAAGGAGTCGCGCGACGTCGACCTGCCGCTGGCTGCGGCGCACTTCTTCTACCACGCAGGCTGGGCCGACAAGCTCGACTACGCCTCGCTCGGCCCGAACCCGCGCCCCGTCGGGGTCGTCGGCCAGATCGTGCCGTGGAACTTCCCGCTGCTCATGCTCGCCTGGAAGGTCGCCCCGGCGCTGGCGTGCGGCAACACCGTCGTGCTCAAGCCGGCCGAGACCACGCCGCTGACGGCGCTGCTCTTCGCCGAGGTGTGCCAGCAGGCCGACCTGCCGCCGGGTGTCGTCAACATCATCACCGGCGCCGGCCCGACCGGACAGGCGATCGTCGACCACCCCGGCATCGACAAGCTGGCCTTCACCGGCTCGACGGCCGTCGGCAAGATGATCGCCCGCTCCATCGCCGGCACCCGCAAGCGCGCCACCCTCGAGCTCGGGGGCAAGGCGGCCAACATCATCTTCGACGACGCCCCCATCGACCAGGCGGTCGAGGGCATCGTCAACGGCATCTTCTTCAACCAGGGCCACGTGTGCTGCGCGGGCAGCCGGATCCTCGTGCAGGAGAACATCGCCGAGGACCTCGACCGGCGGCTAAAGCGGCGCCTGGCGACCCTGCGCGTCGGTGACCCGATGGACAAGAACACCGACGTCGGCGCCATCAACAGCCGCAAGCAGCTCGACCGCATCGAGGAGATGGTCGCGGTCGGCGAGGCCGAGGGGGCGCAGCGCTGGGACTCCGGCTGCGAGCTGCCGACCAACGGCTTCTGGTTCCGCCCGACCGTGTTCAGCGGGGTCAGCCAGACCCACCGCATCGCCCAGGAGGAGATCTTCGGGCCGGTGGTCTCGGTGCTCACCTTCCGCACACCCGCCGAGGCCGTGGCCAAGGCGAACAACACCCCGTACGGCCTGTCCGCCGGGGTGTGGACCGAGAAGGGCAGCCGCATCCTGTGGATGGCCGACCAGCTGCGCGCGGGCGTGGTGTGGGCCAACACGTTCAACAAGTTCGACCCGACCTCGCCGTTCGGCGGCTACAAGGAGTCGGGGTACGGCCGAGAGGGTGGCCGCCACGGGCTCGAGGCCTACGTGACGACGG
>NZ_DAORSO010000037.1:20007-21551 GCF_035443565.1 Ornithinibacter sp.
GGGAGCGAGCAAGTGAGCGCGCGGGTGGATGTTCGCAAGACGTACAAGCTCTACATCGGCGGGAAGTTCCCCCGCAGCGAGAGCGGGCGTTCCTACGAGGTGTTCGCCACGGCATCCGGCTCCGGTCGCGGGTCAGCGGCGCGCGCACCGAAGTTCCTCGCCAACGCCGCCATGGGCTCGCGCAAGGACGCCCGGGATGCCGTCGTCGCGGCTCGCAAGGCGCAGCCGGGTTGGGCGGGGGCCACGGCATACAACCGCGGCCAGGTGCTCTACCGGGTGGCCGAGGTCATGGAGTCCCGGCGGGCCCAGCTCGTGCAGGACGTGCGTGACAGCGAAGGCCTGTCCCCCGCCGCGGCCGAGGCGACCGTCAGCGCGGCCATCGACCGGTGGGTCTGGTACGCCGGGTGGGCCGACAAGTTCACCCAGGTGCTCGGTGGGCTCAACCCCGTCGCGGGGCCGTACTTCGACATCTCGGCCCCCGAGGCGACCGGTGTGGTGGCCGTGCTGGCGCCGCAGCGCTCGAGCCTGCTCGGCCTGGTGTCGGTGGTGGCTCCGGTCATCGTCTCCGGCAACACCGCGGTCGTGCTGACCAGTGAGGACCGCCCGCTGCCCGCCATCACGCTGGCCGAGTGCTTGACGACCTCGGACGTGCCGGGTGGGGTGGTCAACCTCGTCACCGGGCGCACCGGGGAGATGGCCCCGTGGCTGGCCTCGCACCGCGACGTCAACGCCATCGACCTCACCGGCGCAGCAGGTGCCGAGGGCGTCGAGTGGGGAGCACTCGAGGCTGCGGCCGCCGAGAACCTCAAGCGGGTGCTGCGCCCGGGCGGTGCTGGGGCCGAGGCGGTGGAGCCCGACTTCTCGGCCACCCCCGACCTGTCGCGGCTGACGGCGTTCCTGGAGACCAAGACGGTCTGGCACCCCAAGGGCCGCTGACCCCGCAGCACTTTCTCGCCCGATGCCAGAACCTTCAGCTCGGCACCACTTCATTTGTGGTGTCAACCTGAAACGAGTAGCACCGGGCGAGAAAGTTCCGAGCGGGGGTTGGTCCTAGACTGATCATCCGTGGCCCACGACCCGACGACCGCCCCTGCCTCCGGATCCTCGGGTTCACCGTCCCGCCAGCGGGTGGTCGTGCTCGCCGGGCCGAGCGGATCGGGCAAGTCGCGCCTGGCGTCGCGCCTGAACAGCACCCACGGGTGGCCGATCTTCCGGCTCGACGACTTCTACCGCGACCTCGACGACCCGGCCCTGCCCCGCAGCGAGGAGCTCGGCATCGTCGACTGGGACCACCCCGACAGCTGGGACGCCGATCGAGCCCTCGCAGCGCTCCTCGACCTCGTCGACACCGGCCGCACCGACACCCCCGACTACGACATCTCCACCAGCCGCGCCGTCGGCCACCGCGAGCTCACGGCCGCCCCGGACGACCTCGTCCTCGCCGAGGGCATCTTCGCCGCCGAGGTCGTCGCGCGGCTGGAGTCGGTCGGCATCCTGCACAGCGCGTGGTGCGTGCACCACCGACCGTCGGTGACCTTCGTGCG
>NZ_DAORSO010000038.1:0-20214 GCF_035443565.1 Ornithinibacter sp.
AGGGCTACAAGTTCTCGACGTACGCGACGTGGTGGATCCGTCAGGCCATCACCCGCGCCATGGCCGACCAGGCCCGCACCATCCGTATCCCGGTGCACATGGTCGAGGTCATCAACAAGCTCGCCCGCGTGCAGCGCCAGATGCTCCAGGACCTGGGTCGCGAGCCCACCCCCGAGGAGCTCGCCAAGGAGCTCGACATGACGCCCGAGAAGGTCGTCGAGGTCCAGAAGTACGGCCGCGAGCCGATCTCGCTGCACACCCCGCTCGGCGAGGACGGCGACAGCGAGTTCGGTGACCTCATCGAGGACTCCGAGGCCGTCGTCCCGGCGGATGCCGTGAGCTTCACGCTCCTGCAGGAGCAGCTGCACTCGGTGCTCGACACGCTGTCCGAGCGTGAGGCTGGCGTCGTCTCGATGCGCTTCGGCCTCACCGACGGCCAGCCGAAGACGCTCGACGAGATCGGCAAGGTCTACGGCGTGACCCGCGAGCGGATCCGCCAGATCGAGTCCAAGACGATGAGCAAGCTGCGCCACCCGAGCCGCAGCCAGGCATTGCGCGACTACCTGGACTGAGTCGTCCCAGTCGCGACACCACGACGGCCCCACCATCTGCGCGATGGTGGGGCCGTCGCGTTACTCGTCGGTGTCCTTGTCGGCCGACGCAGGCCGCCCGAACCGCAGCACGCTGCGCCACAGGCCGCGGCCCTCGGCCGGCAGCAGCAGTGCCCGCGCCTGGTCCAGCCGTCGCCGCCGCGACAACGCCCCGCGCCAGACCGCCTGGGCGTCGTCAGTGACGTCGCCCAGTTCCGTGCCAGGTCGGGCGTAGCGCGCCAGCTCCACCGTGGCCACCACGCGGCCGAGCGCCTCGTTCTCGTCCGGGGTCAGGTAGGCCGCACGCCCGATCTGGCGCGACGCCTGTCGGGGGGTGGCCCCGTCCGGTGGGACGTAGCCGATGTCCTGCAGTCGGAGCAGCAGTGACTGCCACTGGGCCTCGACCCGGTCGGCGTCGTCGCGCGCCGCTCGAGCAGACCTCCGCCGCGCCAGCCAGGCACCGAACGGGACGGCTGACACCGCGAGCACCGCGACCAGGACCGCGAGCAGGGCCAGCGCGTTGTCGGACACGAACCGCACGATCGAGAAGCCACCGGTGTCAGCGCCACCCAGCCCGCCGGTGTCGGTGAGGTCTCGGGTGGGCGCCGCGGACGGGGCTGCGCTCGAGGTGGGCGTCGTCGCGCTCGGCGTCGGGCTCGCGGTCGCAGCCGGGTCCGTGGGCTCCAGGCTGTAGTCGGGAGCGGCGTTGCTCTGGGTCGCGGGGGTGGGCTCGAAGCGCACCCAGCCGAGCTGGGGGAAGTACAGCTCCGGCCACGCGTGCGCGTCGCTGACCCGCACGACGCGCTCGTTCCCGTCGGGCACCCCGGGCAGGAAGCCCACCGCCATCCGGGCCGGGATGCCGGCTGCGCGCGAGAGCATGATCATCGCGGTGCTGAACTGCACGCAGTAACCGCGCTTGGTCTCCAGGAACCGGGACAACGGGTCCGCGGGGAGCGTGCCGTCGTCCTCGGCGAGGTCGAGCGAATAGGTGAACTGCGAGCTGCGCAGGTACGCCTGCACGGAGCGGGCCACCTCCAGTGCGGAGTCACCGTCGTCGGTGAGCTCGGCGAGCAGCGCCCGCACCTCGTCCTCGGAGCGCCGGTCGACCTCGAGGGTGGCGCGGTCGATACCGAGCAGGTCGGGATCGTCCTCGGTGGCGAACTGCTCGACCTGCGGATCGAGCTCGACGAACTCGGCCGAGTACGAGCCGACGGGGGCGGTGACCTGCACGACCCCGCCGACGGTGACGTTCCACGTGCCGTCCGCGAACGACGTCTCGACCGTGCCGGCCGGCAGGGCGACCTGGGGAACCCCGACCGTGTTGTCGGTCACCTCGAGGCGTTCGACGCGCCGCGGCACGTCCGGCCCGGCGAGCGGCGGCGGGATCTGGCCGTCGATCGGGACGAAGGCGAACTCCTGCGAGGCCTGCCACTGCCCCCGGCGGTAGCTGTCGAGGATCCCGACCCGCAACGGCTGGAGCTCGTCAGAGCTCGTGCGGAACCGCAGCACGGGTGCGTCGGACCGGCTCTCGAGGTCACGGGCGATGTCCACGGTCGACGACAGCTGCACGTTCGACCCGGGTCCGCCACCGCGAGCGTCACTGCTCTGGCCGAGCCCGTCCGCGATGAACGTCGTCGGCAGGTGGGGCACCAGGGCGGGCACGACGACCGCGGCCGCGAGGGCGGCCACCCCGACGATGCGGCCCGTCGTCGTGAACGCGGTCTCCGGATCGGCACCTGCCCGCCCGGCCGTGCCCGGAGCCGACGTGCCCCAGGCGCGCAACGAACCCACGGACTGCCGGCCCATCAGGGCCAGCCAGCACAGCGCCGCCGGGACGGCATACCACGCCGCCAACCCGTCACCGGAGTTGGTGGCGGACCCCAGGAAGGCCGACAGCAGGGGGATGCCGGCCAGCGCGGGGCTGCGGTACGTCACCCCGATCGCGTCGACCGCCAGCGCCGTGAGCCCGACGAGCAGGCTGATCGCGAGGATCGTGCCGCGGTCGGACGGAGCCGGCGCCGACGAGATGGTCACCGTCTCCAGGGCCTGGGTCAGCAGGATGCCGAACGCCTGCCCGGTCTCCGTGGTCGGCACGAGGTCGGCCCACAGGTGCCCGCGGCCGTGGAGCAGCGCCGCGGCGTACACCAGGGCGGTGCCCTGGCCGACCACGACGAGGGGCCGCTGGGACGTCACGCGGCGCAGCCCCATACCGGTGACTGCCACGACGAGCACGAGGACGACGCTCGGGCGGAACCACGTGCCCGGCGTGAACAGGGTCGTCACGGGCAGCGTCACCGCGATGGTCGCGAGTGCCGCGAGGAGTGCCTCGACGGGCCTGGTCCGGTTCACCGGGCCCCCACGGCAGGCGCTCCGACGAGTACTCCCCAGGCGACTGGTGGTGTCGTCTGGCCGTCGACGACGGTGGCCACCCACCCCGAGGAGCGCAGTCCGGCGACGGTCGTCTCCGCCAGGGTGGTGTCGGCGTCCGACCCGGCGCGCTGCCGACCCGTGAAGGCTCGGGGGTCGATGACCATCGCCGCTCCGGTCGACCCGGGCTGGCGCAGGGCGGCGAGCGTGCGAACGTCGGTGTCCCCGAGCGGGCCCCCGATGTACACCACCAGGCCCCCCTGCGAGGTCAGGACGCTCGCGGCATGCAGCACCGCGCGCAGGCTGTCGTCGGACCGCAGGGTCACCCGCGCCAGCGTCTCCAGCCCGGCGTCGTGGGACTCGTCGTGGTGGATGCCGGTGTCGGAGCCGGGGTCGGCGGTGACCAGGTGCACGGCGTACCCGGCGTCGACGACGTGGGCCGTGACGGAGGCCGCCATGGTGACGCACCACTCCAGCGAGCTGCTGCGCCCGGTGCCCCCGTGGCCGCTCCTCCGTGAGTCGAGGATGACGACGGCTCGACGTTTCGCGGGCCGGTCCTCCTGGCGCACCATGAGCTCGCCGGTGCGTGCGGTCGCGGGCCAGTGGATGCGGCGCAGGTCGTCGCCGTCGCGGTACTCGCGCACGGTCTGGTCGTCCTCACCGTGGAGCGCGACCATGTGGGGCACCGACCCCTCCGAGCCGATGCCGCTGCCCAGGGACCGCGCGCCCGGCAGAGGGAGGACCCGGGGGAGCACGACGACCTCGGCGTCGCCACTGACGGCGGCGCTGCGCAGCGTGAGGCCGAACGGGTCCCGAACCCGGATGCCGAGCGGACCGATGCGGTGGACGCCCCGGCTGTGCGAGCGGACGGTGTACTGCACCTCCTGAGACTCGCCGGGGCGCAGTGAGGGCAGCACGAACCGTGGCCGGTCACCGAGCGCGTAGTCGATGGACTCCTCGGCCATGACGACCGGGGATGCCGTCGCCTCACCGTTGCGCACCCGCACCGTCACCACGGCGCGTTCGTCGATGGCGATGCGGGCAGGCACCGCGGTGCGCACCACCTCCAGCTCGAGGCCGTGGCGTCTCACGAGGAACAGGGCCATCGCGACCAGCGCGATGAGCAGCACGCCGATGCGCGTCACGTCGGGCTGGCCGAGGAGGATGCCGGTCGCCAGCAGCACCACGGCCGCGCCGACGAACGAGGCACCTCGGGTGGTCAGGGACCGACGGACGGCGTTCACCGGGGCCTCAGCGGGTCGGGGCCGGCACCCGGACGCGCTGGAGCAGGTCACTCACGACGTCGGCGGTGCTCCGGTGGGCCATCTGGGTCTCGCCGGTCGGGATGAGTCGGTGGGCGAGCACGGCGACGGCCACCTGTTGGACGTCGTCGGGCAGCACGTGGTCGCGTCCGGCCAGCGCGGCGTGGGCCCGCGAGGCCCGCAGGAGGTGGATCGTGGCCCGGGGCGAGGCGCCGAGGCGCAGGGCACTGCTCGAGCGGGTCGCGTGCGCGAGGTCGACGAGGTACTGGCGCACCGACGGTGAGGCGTGCACCTCGCGGACGGCCCGGACCATCGCGGAGACTGTCGCCGCGTCGGTGACCGGTTGGAGCGCCTCGAGGGGTGAGACCCCGCCATGCAGGTCGAGCATGTCGAGCTCGGCCCGGGCGGAGGGGTAACCCATCGAGATGCGCGC
The DNA here is from genome assembly GCF_035443565.1 of Ornithinibacter sp. NCBI lineage: Bacteria > Bacillati > Actinomycetota > Actinomycetes > Micrococcales > Intrasporangiaceae > Ornithinibacter > Ornithinibacter sp. The sequence continues at coordinate 4,653 of NZ_DAORSO010000038.1, forward strand.
CATGAAGCGGTCGCGCTGGGCCTCGGGGAGCGGGTAGGTGCCCTCCATCTCGATCGGGTTCTGGGTGGCCATGACGATGAACGGGCGGGGGAGCGCGTAGGTCGTGCCGTCGACGGTGACCTGGGCCTCCTCCATCGACTCCAGCAGGGCGCTCTGGGTCTTGGGTGAGGCGCGGTTGATCTCGTCCCCGACGACGACGTTGGCGAAGATCGCGCCGGGGCGGAACTCGAAGTCCCGTACGTCCTGGTTGAACACCGAGACGCCGGTGATGTCGCTCGGCAGCAGGTCCGGGGTGAACTGCACACGACGCACCCGACAGTCGATGGTGCGGGCGAGGGTCTTGGCGAGCAGGGTCTTCCCGACGCCGGGGACATCCTCGATGAGCAGGTGCCCCTCGGCGAGCAGCACGGTGATCGCCGTGCGGACGACGGCCTGCTTGCCCTCGATGACCGAGTTCATCGCGGCGGCGAGCGAGGCCGACACCTGGAGCACCGTGTCGAGGGAGGCGCCGCGCGTGGGCCCTACCGCGGTGTCGTCGTCCTGTGCGGTTCGTCGATGGTCGTCCAGCTCGCTCACGGTGGTCCCTTCGTCGTCGGTGTCCGCCCAACGATCGGTGTGTGGTCTTCGGTGCCCTCGATCCTGCCTCACGAGGCGGCGCCGTGGGAGGGGCCTGCACGCTCCCGCCCGCTCCCCGGCACAAGGTTCGACACGCGCGACGGCGAGTTGCCGCCGGGTCGACCTCTGACTCCGGATGCCGTGTCGGCTTGGGTCGGTGGAAGCCCTCCACTTTGCACCACCGTTGATGACCTGCAGAAATGTCCGAGATTCGCACGATTGGACCGCAAAGTCGGGGTGATGTGGAGCGCTGGTGGAGTAATGTGGGGGAATCCGGTGAGTCCGGGGGCGTAACGACGGGTCGAGGAGGTGGCGCCAGTGCAGGAGTTCCTGGGCACCCACACGCCCCGGCTCGACGAGAAGGGCCGGCTCTTCCTCCCGGCGCGCTACCGCGCTGACCTCTCCGAGGGACTGGTCATCACCACGGGGCAGGAGAACTGCCTCTACGTGTTCCCCACCGCGGAGTTCCACCGCATCTCCGCCCAGATGGCGGCCGCGCCCAGCTCGTCGAAGAACGTGCGCGACATCGTGCGCGTGTTCCGCGCTCGTGCTCACTCCGACACCCCGGACCGCCAGGGCCGCGTCACCATCCCGGCCCCGCTGCGCAGCTACGCCGGCCTGGACCGCGAGTGCACGGTCATCGGCAACGGCAGCCGCCTCGAGGTCTGGGACACCGCCCGGTGGGAGGCCTACCTCGACGAGGTCATGCCGGCCTACTCGACGTACTCGGTCGAGACCGAGGAGGCGGTCCCCGGACTCTGACCCGCAGCGCGCACCGACCCGACCGCCGGCCTCCAGCCGACCCGATCCCGACACGACTTCCCCCGTGCCGGGCCCGGATCGGATGGGGACCAGCAGCCGGGTCGACCAGCACCACCACCCACCACCCCACGACCACCACCACCCCAGCACCGCCGACCCGAAGGACCACGATGAGCAGCGCAGGAGATGCCGCCGAGCGGCACGTTCCGGTGCTGCGGGACCGCATCGTCGACCTCCTCGCACCGGCGCTGTCCGCGCAGGGTGCGGTGTGCATCGACGGCACGCTCGGGATGGGTGGCCACGCCGAGGCGATCCTGGAGCGGTGCCCGGCCGCCCGGGTGATCGGGGTCGACCGCGACGAGGAGGCCCTGGCGCTCGCCGGTGAGCGGCTGGCCCGCTTCGGTGACCGCTTCCTCGGTGTCCACGCCGTCTACGACGAGATCGCCGACGTCGTCGCCGAGCACGCCGACGGTGTCGCACACGGCATCCTGTTCGACCTCGGCGTCTCCTCGCTCCAGCTCGACGAACCGGAGCGCGGCTTCGCCTACCGCCACGACGCGCCGCTCGACATGCGGATGGACCAGTCGACCGGCATCACCGCGGCCGAGGTGCTCAACACGTACTCGCACGGCGAGCTCGCCCGCATCCTCAAGACCTACGGCGAGGAACGCTTCGCCGGACGCATCGCCTCCGCCGTCGTTCGCGAGCGCGAGAAGGAGCCGTTCACCACCTCGGCCCGGCTCGTCGAGGTGCTGCGCACCGCCGTCCCGGCCGCCTCGCAGCGCAGCGGCGGCCACCCGGCCAAGCGCACGTTCCAGGCCCTGCGCATCGAGGTCAACGCCGAGCTCGCGGTCTGGGAGCGTGCGGTCGCCGCCGCCATCGACGTCCTGTCGCCGGGTGGGCGCATCGCGGTGCTGTCCTACCACTCGCTCGAGGACCGCATCACCAAGCAGGCATTCGCCCGGGGAGCGCACAGCCGCACCCCGGCCGGGATGCCGGTCGAGCTGCCCGAGCTCGCGCCCTACCTGCGGCTGCTCACCCGGGGAGCGGAAGTGCCGGACGACCAGCAGCAGCAGGACAACCCCCGATCCGCCTCGGCCCGGCTGCGGGCCGCCGAACGACTCACGCCCTCGAACGGAGCATCAGCATGAGCCAGCTCGCACCGGCCAGGCCGCTTCCGCGCACCAGCCCTCGCCGGGCCACCGCGGCGGCCCCTCGCCAGCTCAAGGTGGTGGCGCCACCGGAGGTCCGCGGCAACGGCGCGTTCCTCGCCCTGTGCGTCGCGCTGCTCCTCGGGGGCTTCGTCGCCGTGCTCATGCTCAACACGGCCATGGCCAAGGGGTCCTACACGCTGCGCGACCTGCAGCACCGGTCCGACGAGCTCACCGACCACCAGGACTCGCTGCGCCACGCGCTGGATGCCGTGAGGGGTCCCGGGCCGCTCGCGAAGCGGGCCCGTGAGCTCGGCATGGTGCCCGCCGCGACGCCCGTCTTCCTGCGACTGTCCGACGGCGCCGTGCTCGGCGTGGCGGACCCGGCCCCGCAGGACAGCACGTTTAGCGTGGTGACCGAGACGGCTGCGCCACCGCCGACGGTCGCCGTCCCGAAGGCCGGCACCACCGCCAGCACGCCGCCGACGCCCACGCCCACCACGACGGAGAGCCCGTGACGCAGCGCAGGACGCCACCGCCCTCCGGGCGTGGGCGGCCCGGTGCTGCCCCGGCACCCCGGCGCACCCCGGCGCCCGGGCGCACGCCGACGACCCGTCGCACGCCGACGGCCGGGCCCAAGCCGACGGCCAGGCCCAAGGCGGCAACCCGTCGCGTGCCGGCAGCACCCCCGACCACCCCCGTGGCCAACCCGCGTCGCCGGATGCGCTTCCTCACGGTGGCGAGCCTGTTCGTGCTCAGCGTCTTCGGTGCCCAGCTCGTGCGCATCCAGGGCTTCGACGCGCACGCCGTGGCCGAGGAGGCCCAGAGCAAGCGCGCCGCCGCCCAGATCATCCCGGCGATGCGCGGCCGGATCCTCGCCGCGGACGGCACCGTGCTGGCCGCGAGTGCCGTGCGCGAGGTCGTCGTCGCTGACCAGCAGGCCGTGTGCACCTTCGGCACGAAGAAGGACACGTGCAACCCCGAGACCTCGGCGCAGGCCGTGCAGCAGGCGGCGACCGAGCTCGCACCGCTGCTCGGCACCACGGTGGCCGAGCTCGTGCCGACGCTGACCGGGAGCAAGCGCTACGTCATCCTCAGCCGCGACATCACCCCGGTGACGTGGAACGCGATCTCCGACCTCGGCATCCCCGGCATCTACCGCGACCGCCGCGAGACCCGCTCCGAGCGCATCTACCCGCAGGGCACGACCACCGCAGCCCTGGTCGGGTACGTCACCGCCGACGGCGAGCCCGGCGGTGGGGTCGAGCTCATGGTCAAGGACCACCTCGAGGGCACCCCCGGCAGGCAGACGTTCGAGCAGGGCCGTGACGGCACGATCATCCCGGTGGGGGAGAGCTCGCTCGTCCCGGCCGTCGACGGCAACGACGTGACGCTCACGATCAACTCCGGCCTGCAGTGGTACGCCCAGAACTCCCTGGCGGCACGGATCAGGGACACGGGGGCGAAGTCGGGCACCGTCGTCATCATGGACGCCAAGAACGGCAACCTGCTGAGCGTCGCGTCCTACCCCACCTTCGACCCGAACACCGACGTCGGCAAGAAGGGCGCCAAGCTCGGCAACGTCGCCTTCTCCGACGTGTTCGAGCCGGGGTCGACGTCGAAGATCATGACCATCGCCGCCGCGCTCGAGGAGGGCACGGTGACACCGTCGACGCCGGTCATCATCCCCAACCGGCTCACGCGCTTCGACGCGTCCTTCAAGGACAGCCACGACCACCCCACCCTGTACCGCACGGTCGCCGGCACCCTCGCCGAGTCGAGCAACATCGGCACGGTCCTCGTCAGCGAGACGATGACGTCGAAGACCCTCGAGTCCTACTTCCGCAAGTTCGGCCTCGGCCAGCGCTCCGGGACCGGCTACCCGGGGGAGGCCAAGGGCCTGCTCTCACCGTCCGAGACGTGGAGCGGGACCCAGGCCAAGACGGTCGCCTTCGGGCAGGGGCTGTCGGTCACGGCGATCCAGGCCGCATCGGTGTTCCAGACCATCGCCAACGGCGGTGTGCGGGTCGCCCCCCGGCTCGTCGAGAGCCTCACCGCCGCAGACGGCACCGTGACACCGACCCCGAGGTCGGCGACCACCCGCGTGGTGTCCGAGCAGACCGCGAACGACGTGAGCAAGATGCTCGAGGGTGTGGTGAGCGGCGAGGGCACCGCCCAGGAGGCCATGATCCCCGGCTACCGGGTGGCCGGAAAGACCGGGACGGCCGACTACTACGACGTCGCTGCCAAGAAGTACAGCGGACGCACCGCGAGCTTCATCGGGTACGCACCGGCCGACGACCCGCAGATCGTCGTCGCCGTCATCGTGCACAAGCCGATCCAACCGTTCTTCGGTGGCCCCGTCGCCGGGCCGGTGTTCAAGGACGTCGCGACCTACGCGCTGCAGGAGCTGAAGATCCCGCCGACCGGCGCGAAGCCCGCCGAGATCACCATCAAGGTCTCCCCGGAGGAGGCGCTCGCCGACCCGACCCTGCTGCGCGACGGCCGCAAGCGCAGCGCCGGGTAGGGTGCTGCGACGTGGCCGTACCTCGACCGACAGCGCTGCGCAGCACCTCGATCCGAGCCCTCGCGGACCTGCTCGGAGCACCCGCAGCCGACCTTCCGGACGTCTGCGTCACGGGTGTCACCCTCGACTCGCGCTCCGTGCTGCCGGGGGACCTCTACGCAGCCCTCCCGGGCGCGCGAGCCCACGGCGCCGACTTCGTCGCGGCCGCCGCGGCATCCGGAGCGCTCGCCGTGCTCACGGATGCCGTCGGGGCGCGCCGGGTGCGGGACTCCTCGGTCGACCTGCCCCTGCTCGTGGTCCAGGAGCCGCGGGCCGTGCTCGGGTCGGTCGCGGCCCGGGTCCTCGGCACCGACCACCTCACGCTGCGCATGCTCGGCATCACCGGGACCAACGGCAAGACGACCACGGCCTACCTCGTGCACTCGGCGCTCACCGCACTCGGTGAGGGCACCGGGCTCATCGGCACCGTCGAGACGCGCATCGGCGACGAACGACTGGGCAGCGTGCGCACCACGCCCGAGGCCCCAGAACTCCACGCGGTCCTGGCGGTGATGGCCGAGCGGGGCCTGCGCACCTGCGTCATGGAGGTCTCGAGCCACGCCCTGGCACAGCACCGGGTCGACGGGGTGGTCTACGACGTCGTGCTCTTCACCAACCTCAGCCAGGACCACCTCGACTTCCACGACGGGATGGACGACTACTTCGCGGCGAAGGCGTCGCTGTTCACCCCGCAGCGCGCCCGGCGCGGGCTGGTCTGCGTCGACGACGACTGGGGGCGGCGCCTGGCCCGCGAGGCCGGCATCCCCGTCGAGACGATCGCCACGGTCCACGCCGGGGCGGCACGTGACGGAGCACCCGAGGCGACCTGGCTGATCACCGTCGACGACGCCGATCCGGCAGCCTTCCGGCTCACCGGCCCCGGGGTCGACCTCCACCTGAGGTCGAGGCTGCCGGGCGACTTCAACGTCACCAACACCGCCATGGCGGCCGCTGCGCTCGTCCTGCTCGGCGAGGACGCCGCGGCCGTCGGTGCGGCCGTGCTCACCGACCCGCACGTCCCGGGCCGCATGGAGGCGGTCGCAGGGCCCCGGGGCGCCCCGCGCGCCCTCGTCGACTACGCCCACACCCCCGAGGCGATCCGCGCGGCCCTGACCGCGCTGCGCCCGAGCACCCCGGGGAGCCTGGTCGTCGTCACGGGCGCCGGGGGTGACCGCGACCGCGACAAGCGGCACGCCATGGGGACCGCCGCGGCCGAGGTCGCCGACCTCGTCGTCGTCACCGACGACAACCCGCGGTCGGAGGACCCGGGCACGATCCGCGCCGCCCTGCTCGAGGGGGTGGCTGCCGCGCGCGCTGCGGGGCGCCACGGCATCCGGGTCCTCGAGGTCGGTGACCGGCGGCAGGCGATCCGCGAGGCCGTGGCTGCGGTGTGGGGACAGGGTGAGTCGGCCACCGTCGCCGTCGTCGGCAAGGGTCACGAGAGCGGCCAGGAGATCGCGGGCGTCGTGCACCCCTTCGACGACCGGGCCGAGCTCGCCCAGGCCCTGCACCTCGCGGCGTCGGGGACCCCCGAATGATCGCGCTCACCATGGCCGAGGTCGCGCAAGCCGTCGGTGGGGCCGTCGTCGCGCCGGCCGGCGTCGACCCGCACACGCTCGTCGTCGACGGCCCCGTCGTCACCGACTCGCGTGAGGCCGGGCCCGGCGGGCTGTACGTCGCCCGGGTCGGCGAGCAGGCCGACGGCCACGACTTCGTGCCGGATGCCGTGGCCCGGGGAGCCGTCGCCGTGCTCGCCACGCGGGCGGTGGACGGCGTCGCGTGCGTGGTCGTCGACGACACCCAGGACGCCTTCGCCGCCCTGGCCAGGGAGGTCGTGCGGCGCAGTCCCGACCTGCAGGTCATCGGCATCACCGGCTCGTCGGGCAAGACGAGCACCAAGGACCTGCTCGGCACCGTGCTCGCCACGGCCGGGCCCACGGTCGCCCCGGTCGGGTCCTACAACTCCGAGGTCGGAGTGCCGCTCACGGTGTGTCGGGTCGCCGCCGACACCCGGTACCTCGTCGTCGAGATGGGGGCCCGGGGCATCGGCCACGTCGAGTACCTCACGAGGATGGCGCCCCCACGGATCGGGGTGGTGCTCAACGTCGGAACGGCGCACGTGGGGGAGTTCGGGGGCCGGGCCGCGATCGCGACCGCCAAGTCCGAGCTCGTCGCGGCGCTGCCGTCCGACGGCCTGGCCGTGCTCAACGCGGACGACCCGGCCGTGCGCGCCATGTCGGCCGTCACGACCGCGCGCGTCGTCCTCGTCGGCGAGGCGGACGACGCGGACGTGCGGGCCGGCGACGTCGTCCTCGACGACGGGGGCCGGGCCTCGTTCACCGTCCACACGCCGTCCGCAACCCGCGCCGTGGGCCTGGGCCTGGTCGGCCGTCACCACGTCGGCAACGCGCTCTCGGTCATCGCCGTCGCCACCGAGCTCGGGATGCCGCTCGACGCGGTGTGCAGCGCCCTCGAGGCCGCCCGGCCGGTGAGCCGCTGGCGGATGGAGGTCGTGGAGCGGGCCGACGGCGTGACCCTGGTCAACGACGCCTACAACGCCAACCCCGACTCGATGCACGCCGCCCTCACGGCGCTGGCGCGGATGGGGCGAGGTCGGCGCACGTGGGCCGTGCTCGGCACGATGCTCGAGCTCGGGCCGGAGTCCGAGACCCTGCACGCGCAGGTCGGTGCCGACGTCGTCGACCACGGTGTCGGTGAGCTGCTCGTCGTCGGTGAGGCGGCGGCATCCCTGGCGGTGGGAGCCCGGGACGCGCTCGCGGCGGGCCGCGGTACGGCGACGGCCGTGCGCACCGTCCCCGACGCGGGGGCCGCGGAGGCCCTGCTGCGCGAGGAACTGCGCCCCGGCGACGTCGTGCTGTTCAAGTCCAGCCGTGACGCGGGACTACGGTTGCTCGGTGACCGACTGGCGCAGGACGAGGAGGAGCTGACGTGAGGGCTGTGCTCATCGCCGGCGTCGTGTCGCTCGTCATCGCGCTCCTCGGCACGCCGCTGTTCATCCGCTTCCTCGTCCGCAAGGGGTACGGCCAGTTCATCCGCGACGACGGTCCGACGAGCCACCACACCAAGCGCGGCACCCCGACGATGGGTGGGGCGGTCATCGTCCTGAGCTCGCTCATCGCCTACGGGGTGGCGCACCTCGTCACCGGTCAGAGACCCACCGTGAGCGGCCTGCTGGTGCTCTTCCTCATGACCGGGCTCGGCTTCGTCGGGTTCCTCGACGACTTCATCAAGATCAGGAACCAGCGCAGCCTCGGGCTGCGCTCGGGTGAGAAGCTGGCCGGGCAGACCCTCGTCGCCGTGACCTTCGCGATCCTGGCCCTGCAGTTCCCCAACGACGCCTTCCGCACCCCGGCGTCGACCTCGGTGTCGTTCGTGCGCGACACGAGCCTCGACCTGGCCTTCGCCGGGCCCCTCATCGGGGTCATCCTCTTCGTCATCTGGGCCAACATCATCGTCGCCGGCACCTCGAACGGCGTGAACCTCACCGACGGCCTCGACGGTCTCGCGACCGGCGCCTCGGTCATGGTGTTCGCCGCGTACGTGCTCATCGGCATCTGGCAGTTCAACCAGAACTGCCAGTGGAACCCGGGCACGAAGTGCTACGAGGTGCGCGACCCACACGACCTCGCGATCGTCGCGGCCTGCGGCATGGGGGCCTGCTTCGGCTTCCTGTGGTGGAACGCCTCGCCGGCCAAGATCTTCATGGGCGACACCGGGTCGCTGGCCCTCGGCGGTGGGCTCGCCGGCCTGGCGATCCTCACCCGCACCGAGCTGCTCGTCGTCATCCTCGGGGGTCTGTTCGTCACCATCACGCTCTCCGTCATCATCCAGGTCGCGAGCTTCAAGACGACCGGGAAACGGGTGTTCCGCATGGCGCCCCTGCAACACCACTTCGAGCTGCTCGGCTGGCAGGAGGTCACGATCGTCATCCGGTTCTGGATCGTCGCCGGGCTCTTCGTCGCGCTCGGTCTCGGGCTGTTCTACGCCGAGTGGGTCGTGGGCGCCGGATGAGCGACCGGCTCTCCTCCCTGACCCACCGTGACGCGCCCTGGGCCGGCCTGCGCGTCCTCGTCACCGGTCTCGGTGTCAGCGGCTTCGCGGCGGCCGACGCCCTGCTCGAGCGCGGCGCCCACGTCCTCGTCGTCGACGGCGCGCAGCCGAGCGGGGTGCTCGCGGAACGAGCCCGGATCCTGGACATCCTCGGCGCCGAGCTCGCGTTCGGGCCCGACGCCGTCGCCCGGATGCCGGGCACGCCCCTCGACCTCGTCGTCACCTCCCCGGGCTGGCGCCCCGACCAGAGCCTGCTCGCGGAGGCCGCCGCCACGGGCATCCCCGTCTGGGGGGAGGTCGAGCTCGCGTGGCGGATGCGCCCCGAACACGGTGCCGCCCCGTGGCTGACCGTCACCGGCACCAACGGCAAGACGACGACCGTGCAGATGCTCACCTCGATCCTGCGCGCCGCGGGGCTGCGGGCGTGCAGCGCCGGCAACGTCGGCACGCCGATCCTCGAGGCCGTGGTGCACCCCGAGCCGTTCGACGTCATCGCCGTCGAGCTGTCCAGCTTCCAGCTGCACTGGTCGCACTCGATCGCACCGCAGGCCTCGGCCTGCCTCAACGTCGCGCCCGACCACGTCGACTGGCACGGCTCGCTCGAGGAGTACGCGCTGGCCAAGGGCAAGGTGTACGCGAACACCGAGGTCGCGTGCGTGTACAACGTGCAGGACGAGCGCACGAGGCGACTCGTCGAGGACGCGGACGTCCGCGACGGGTGCCGTGCCGTCGGATTCACGCTCGGGGTGCCCGGGCTGTCCGAGGTCGGGCTCGTCGGCGACGTCCTGGCAGACCGCGCGTTCGTCGAGCAGCGCCGCACCGCCGCTGCCGAGCTCGCGACGCTGGACGACCTCGCCGGGGGCGGCCCGAGTCCGGCTCCACACCTCGTCGCCAACGCCCTCGCGGCGGCGGCGCTGGCGCGCGCCCACGGCGTGCCCGCCGGCGCCGTCCGCGCCGGGCTGCGCGCCTTCGTCCCCGAGCCGCACCGCATCGCCGAGGTCGCGACCGTGGACGGCATCCGGTTCGTCGACGACTCCAAGGCGACCAACCCGCACGCCGCGCGGGCCAGTCTCACGGCGTACGAGAACGTCGTGTGGGTCGCCGGCGGTCTGCTCAAGGGCGCTGACGTCGACGACCTCGTCGAGGCCGCGGCCGACCACCTGCGTGGTGTGGTGCTCATCGGCCGGGACCGGGACGCCATCGCGCAGGCACTGGCCCGACACGCGCCCGATGTCCCCGTCGTCGACATCGACCGCACCGACACTGGTGCCATGGACCTGGTCGTGAGGGAGGCCCGTGCGCTCGCGCACGCGGGAGACGTCGTGCTCCTCGCACCCGCTGCCGCGTCGATGGACATGTTCGCGGACTACGGCGCTCGCGGTGACGCCTTCGCCGGCGCGGTCGGCCGGCTCGCCGCAGGGAAGTAGTCGTGAGCAGCGCGACCGCGCCGGCCCGCGCGAAGAGTGCCCGCGCCAGCACGAGTGGGACCCCCGCAGCCCACGGGGGTGGCTGGTGGGGGCGGTTCGAGTCTCCGGTGACGACGTACTACCTCCTCGTCGGAGTCACCGTCGCCCTCGTCGTCTTCGGACTGATCATGGTGCTCTCGGCCTCGGCCATCGTCAGCATCCAGGAAACCGAGGGTGCCTCGGCCTACTCGATCTTCATCAGCCAGGCGGTGTTCGCGACCATCGGTGCCGTCGCGCTCATCGTCGCCTCCCGGTTGCCGATGCGTTCGTGGCGGGCGTTGGCCTTCCCGATCCTCGCCGTGGGGGTCACGCTCCAGGTGCTGGTGCTCCTCACCGGTGAGAACGTCAACGGCAACCAGAACTGGCTGCGGGTCGGGCCGATCACGGTGCAACCGTCCGAGATCATCAAGCTCGGTCTCGTGCTCGTCGGTGCGCTCGTGCTGTCCAAGAAGCGCCAGCACCTGCACTCCCTCGCTCACGTCGTCGTGCCCTACCTCGTGCCCATCGTCGCGGTCGCCGTGGGGGCAGTGGTTCTCGGGCACGACCTGGGCACCGTGCTCATCCTCGGGGCGATCGTCGCCGGGGTGCTCTTCGCGGCCGGCATCCCGCTGCGCTGGTTCGCCTTCGCCGGGGTGCCGTTCGTCGCGGGGGTCGCGTGGTTCGTCCTCAGCAGCGCCAACCGGTTGAGCCGGTTCGACGTGTGGCTCGGGCGGGACACCGACGAGTTCGGTACCTATCGCCAGCCGCTGCACGGGCGCTACGCCCTCGCCGACGGTGGCTGGCTCGGTGTCGGCCTGGGCCAGAGCCGGGAGAAGTGGGGGCTGCTCTCCGAGCCGCACAACGACTTCATCTTCGCGATCATCGGCGAAGAGCTCGGCCTCCCCGGCTCGCTCGGGGTGCTGGCGCTCTTCGCGGCCCTCGCGCTGGCCTGCTACCGGCTGGTCTCCCGCACCGACGACTTCTTCGTGCGGGTCGCGACGGCCGGGATCATGACCTGGATCATCATCCAGGCCGTCATCAACATCGGAGCCGTCATCAACCTGCTTCCCGTCATCGGGGTTCCGCTGCCGCTGGTCTCCTCCGGTGGGTCGGCGCTCATCACGACGATGTTCGCGCTCGGCATCCTGCTCTCGTTCGCCCGGGCCGAACCGGGCTGCGCCGAGGCGCTGTCGGCGCGACCTTCGGCGATCCGGCGCACCCTGGCCGTGCTTCCCGACGTCGGCCGGCGGCGCAGGGCACGCACGTGACCGCCGCCGCCCCGCGGTCGGTCCTGCTCGCCGGGGGAGGCACGGCCGGGCACGTCTCACCGCTGCTCGCCCTCGCGGACTGCCTGCGCCGCCGCGACCCCGACGTCGCCATCGCCGCGCTGGGCACGGCGGCGGGGCTGGAGGCACGCCTCGTGCCCGAGCGCGGCTACCCCATGCTGGAGGTCCCCAAGGTGCCCCTGCCGCGTCGCCCGTCCGGCGACCTGCTGCGACTCCCGCGCAACCTGCGCCGGGCCGTGCGGGCCGCCGAGGACGCCATCGAGAGCACCGGGGCGCAGGTCGTCGTCGGCTTCGGTGGGTACGTCGCGACCCCGGCCTACCTCGCCGCCCGCCGCCACGGCATCCCCATCGTCGTCCACGAGCAGAACGCGCGCCCCGGGATCGCCAACCGGCTCGGCGCCCGTCTCGCGGCCCGGGTGGGGGTCACCTTCCCCGGCACCGCGCTGCCTCGGGCGACGGTCACGGGGATGCCGCTCCGACGGGAGATCGCGACCCTGGACCGGGCGGCGCACCGCGAGCAGGCGCGCGCGCACTTCGGGCTTACCGACGCCCCGACCGTGCTCGTCACCGGGGGGTCGCTCGGTGCGCAGCGCCTCAACGACGCCTTCGCCGGCGCGGCGGCGGGGCTGTCGGCGCAGGGGGTCCAGGTGCTCCACGTCGCGGGCACGGGCAAGGACTTCGTGCCGCAGGGCGCGACCGGGGCCCCGTACGTCGTGCTCGCCTACTGCGACCGCATGGACCTCGCCTACGCCGCGGCCGACCTCGTCGTGGCCCGCTCGGGCGCCAACACGGTCTGCGAGCTGACGGCCGTCGGGTTGCCGGCCCTCTACGTGCCGCTGCCGATCGGCAACGGGGAACAGCGCCTCAACGCCGCGGCCGTCGTCGCGGCCGGGGGTGGCCTGCTCGTCGACGACGCCGCCGTGACGTCGCAGTGGGTCGGTGACGTCGTGGGCCCGCTCGCGCTCGACCCCGGCAGGCTCGCGGCGATGTCCGCGGCGTCCGCCTCGGTGGGGGAGCGGGGCGGTGACGAGCTGCTCGCCGACCTCGTCCTGGAAGCGGCCGGCGGCTCGCGTCCGGGGGTGACGAGGTGAGCATGGCGCCACTCGCCCCGCGCTTCGACGTCACCGCGCCCGCCGTGCCGCTCGCCGACCTCGGGCACGTGCACCTCATCGCCATCGGGGGTGCCGGCATGTCCGCGGTGGCCCGGCTCCTGCTGGCCCGGGGTGTGACCGTGAGCGGATCGGATGCCGCGGACAGCCCCACGCTGGAGGTACTGCGCTCGCTCGGGGCGCGCGTGCACGTCGGCCACGACGCAGACCACCTGACCGGTGTCGACACGGTGGTCGTGTCGTCCGCGATCCGGGACGACAACCTCGAGCTCGCCGCTGCCCGCACCATGGGTCTGCGGGTGCTGCACCGCTCCCAGGCCCTGGCCTCCCTCATGGCCGGCTCGCGGCGCGTTGCGGTTGCCGGCGCGAACGGCAAGACCACGACGACGTCGATGCTCGTCGTGGCCCTCGAGGCAGCCGGCGCCGACCCGTGCTTCGCGTCCGGTGGCGAGATCGCCCAGCTCGGCACCAACGCCGCGATCGGCTCGGGGGACGCGTTCGTCGTCGAGGCCGACGAGAGCGACGGATCCTTCCTCGCGTACCGCCCCGACGTCGCGGTCGTGACCAACGTGCAGCCGGACCACCTCGACTACTACGGCACGGCCGAGCGGGTGGAGCAGGCGTACACCGAGTTCGTCTCCACCGTGCCCGCCGACGGGCTCGTCGTCGCGTGCTGGGACGACCCCGGGTCGCGCCGCCTCGCCCGGGCGGTCCGGGACCGGGGTCGGGACGTCGTGACCTACGGCTACCGGGCCGGTGCCGACCTGCAGGTGCTGAGCACCGAGCCCGACGGACTGGGCACCCGGTCCCCGTTCGTCGTGGCCGGCGTCGAGCGCATCCTCGACCTCGCGGTGCCCGGTGAGCACAACGTCATGGACGCGTGCGCGGCGTACCTCGCTGCGGTCGAGGGGCTCGGGGCCGCAGCGGATGCCGTGCTGGTGGGCCTCGCCGGATTCGCCGGCGCCCGGCGCCGTTTCGAGGTACGCGGCGAGGTCGGGGGAGTCACCGTCGTCGACGACTACGCGCACAACGCACCGAAGGTCGCGGCCGTCGTCGGCACCGCGGCCGCGCTCGTGCGCCGGGCCGGGACCGGGTCGGTGCGCGTCATCTTCCAGCCGCACCTCTACACCCGCACCCGGGACTTCGCGGCCGAGTTCGCCGCCGCGCTGGCACCTGCGGACCAGGTCGTCCTCCTGGACGTCTACGGGGCCCGGGAGGCGCCGGTCGAAGGCATCAGCTCGTCGTTGATCGGCGACCCGCTGGTGGCGCTGCCGGGGGAGCGGACGGTGCTCGTCGGGACTGCTCGCGACGATGCCGTCGCCGCCGTCGCCGCAGCGGCCGCCCCCGGGGACCTCGTGCTCGTCGTGGGAGCCGGGGACGTCACGGCGCTCGCACCCCTGGTGCTCGCGGCGCTGCGCGCCCGCAGCGGCGGTGAGCCGTCATGAGCCTTCGGACCGAACGGCCGGCAGGTGGGTCCGCGACGTCGTCCGCGGGTCGCTTCCGCGAGCGAGAGCTGGCCAACCGCCGCCGCCCGTGGCGACGGGCGCTCCTCGCACTGGGCGCTGCCGGCGTCGTCGCGGGGCTGGTCTGGGTGCTCGGGTGGAGCACGCTCCTCGGCGTGTCCGACATCGAGGTCTCCGGCGCGACGGGGGCCGAGGCGACCGCGGTCGCCGAGCTCGTGGACGTGCCGACGGGCACGCCCCTGGCCCGTGTGGACACCGAGGCCGTCGCCGAGCGGGTGCGCGAGCAGATCACCGTCGCCGAGGTCTCGGTGAGCCGGTCGTGGCCGAGCACGCTGGCCGTCGACGTCGTGCTGCAAACGCCGGCGATCGTCGTGAAGAACCCTCAGGGTCAACTTGAGGTTGTGGATGCCGAGGGGGTCGCCTTCAAGGTGGTGAGGTCGGCGCCCAAGGGTGTCCCGCTCGTGACGGCCCGTGGATCCCAGGGAGCCACCCGCGAGGCGCTGCAGTCGGCGCTCGCCCTCCTGGACGCCCTCCCGCCCGAGATGGCCGGCCGGGTGTCGGGCATCACGGTGAGCAGCGCCAGCCTCGTGACCTTCGCCCTGGGCAACCGCACGGTCGTGTGGGGCAGCGGTGAGGAGTCGGTGCGCAAGGTCGCCATCCTCACGGCGCTGCTGCCCACCCAGGCCAAGGTCATCGACGTCAGCGCCCCGGACACCCCGGTCACTCGCTGATCGATTCCCACCCGGGGACCGCAGCACGTCATGGTGCGTGTGTGACTCATGGGACTGGTGAGGCGGTTGACCATTCCCGTGGGAGGATTTCCTCAGGGGATGTCGCGACACGCCCGCCGCGTCTTTGCCTGAGGTCGAGGACCGACCTAGCGTCGTGCCATCGAACCGCATCAGAGTGTGACTGTCAACCTTACGTTGAGAGTTTCGCGCCGACACCCGAGCTCAAACCCAGTGGAAGGCCCGCATCGTGGCAGCACCCCAGAACTACCTCGCCGTCATCAAGGTCGTCGGCATCGGCGGCGGTGGTGTCAACGCCATCAACCGGATGATCGAGGTCGGCCTCAAGGGCGTCGAGTTCATCGC
>NZ_DAORSO010000039.1:0-5219 GCF_035443565.1 Ornithinibacter sp.
GTGGCCTCCGTGAGCGCGGCCAGGGAGTGCCCGGCGGCGGTCAGCTCGGCGACCTCGGCGCGGCAGTCGGCGCAGCCGAGCAGGTGCGACTCGAAGGCCGCGCGCTCGGTGTCATCGAGGGCGTCGACGGCATACGCGCCGGAAAGGTGGTGCAGATCGGCGTTCATGCCGGGACTCCCATCGTGTCTCGCAGGCGGATCAGGCCATCGCGTATTCGGGTCTTCGCCGTGCCGAGCGGCAGGTCGAGCAGGGTTGCGACCTCGGTGTGCGTGTAGCCGCCGAGGTAGGCCAGCTCGACCGCGGAGCGCTGCGCATCGGTGAGGGTGGCCAGGGCGCGTCGCACGCGCTGGGCCTCCAGCGACGCCTGGGCCGCCTCGGCGGTGGCGTCGAAGTCGATGTCCTGGTTCGTCGCCGCGTGGGTGTCGTCGCGCCGGCGGGCGGCCTCGGACGAGCGCACCCGGTCGACGGCGGTGCGGTGCGCGATGGTCATCATCCACGACAGGGCGCTGCCGCGGCTGGGGTCGAATCGGGCGCTGGTGCGCCAGATGTCGAGGTAGACCTCCTGGGTGACCTCTTCCGACATCGCGTGGTCGCGCACGATCCGCAGCACGAGGCCGAAGAGCCGGCGCGACGTCGCGTCGTAGAGCTCGGCGAAGGCTGCCTCGTCACCGCGGGCGCAGCGGCGCAGCAGCTCGGCGAGCGCCTGCCCGGATGCCGTGGCGGTGGTGGATGCCGTGGCGTCCGGGTGCGGGAGAGCCCCCTCCCCGGGCACGGACGTACCCGAGGAGGAGGCTGTCATGTCACCCATCATGGACTGTCGAGGACGGTCAGGCGTCAGTTGGCTGCGGGGAGCAGCACGCCGTCGATGATGTAGACGGTCGCGTTGGCGGTCTGCACGTCACCGCAGACGACCTTGGCATCGCCGACGGTGAAGTCCTCGCCGGAGCCCTCGACCGTGATCTTCGTGCCGGCCAGGGTCTCGTGCTCACCGGCGACCTGGTCGGGGGCGAGGCGGCCCGCGACGACGTGGTTGGTGAGCACCGTGGTGAGCAGGCCCTTCGGGTCGGCCATGGCCTTGTCGAGGGTGGCCTTGTCCATGGCCGCGAAGGCGTCGTTGGTCGGCGCGAAGACGGTGATGTCCGGCGTGGTGTTGAGGGTGTCACCGAGGCCGGCCTCGGTCACCGCGGTGACCAGCGTCGACAGGACGGGGTTGTTGCTCGCCGCCGTGGCGACCGGGTCCTTGGCCATGCCGCCGAACGAGCCCGCACCGTCGGCGGGGACGGCCGCGCAGCCGGGGCCGAACGGGGCGCCGGCCATGTCGGTGCCCATCGACTCCGAGGCGGAGGCCGAGGGGGCCGGAGCGGACGACGAGCTCATGGTGTCGGTGGAGCCGGCATCCATCTCGCTGTCCGACCCGCAGGCGGCGATCGACAGGGGGAGGGCCAGGGCCAGGGCTGCAACGGTCAGTCGGGTGGAACGCATGGGAGGTGCTCCTTCTCGCAGGTGTGTTTCGTGGTGCGTACACCAGTGGTTCGGAGCAGCTCGTGAACCGGATTGGCCGGACCAGAACAACGTCCGGCACCTTGGCGGCTGGAGCCGCCAAGGTGCCGGACGTTGTGGGAGGGGCGGAGGGTCAGTCGATGGTGACGACGATGGTGTGCCAGCCCCGGGCACCCTCGGGGAACGGCGTCGTGCGGCCCTCGGGCTGCAGCTCACCGGTCAGGTCGGTCGCGCGCACGCTCAGCGAGTGGCGACCCGGGGCGGCATCCCACGCCAGGTACCACTGGCGCCAGTAGTCGATGCCGGCATCCGGCCCGAGGGTGGCGACCTGCCACGGCCCGTCGTCGACGCGCACCTCGACCTGGGCGATCCCGCGCTGCTGCGCCCACGCCACCCCACCGATCATGACCTGCCCGGCATCGCGCCGGTCCAGCCCGCGAGGGGTGTCGATGCGTGACTGGGTGAGGATCGGGGCGTCGGTCGCCCAGTCGCGCTCGGTCCAGTAGGCGCGCTTGGCGGCGTAGGTCGTGGCCTCCATGCGGGTCAGCCACTTGGTGGCACCGACGAAGCCGTAGAGCCCCGGGGTGACCAGCCGCGCCGGGAAGCCGTGGCGGTTGGGCAGCGGCTCACCGTTCATCCCGACGGCCACGAGGGCCTCGCGGTCGTCGGTCAGGGCCTGCACGGGGGTCGAGATCGTCATGCCCTCGGTGGAGTGGCTGAGGATCTGGTCGGCTCCCGGCCGCACGCCCGCCCGCTCGAGCAGGTCCTTGGTGCGCACGCCGAGCCACCGGGCGGCCCCGATGTACGGGCCGCCGACCTCGTTGGACACGCAGGTCAAGGTGATGTCGCGCTCGACCATCGGCATCGCGAGGAGCTCGTCGTAGGTGATCGTGTAGGGCCGCTCCACGTCGCCGTCGATGGTCAGGGACCAACCGTCGGTGGAGACCCGGGGGATGACCAGGGCCGTGTCGATCCGGTAGAACTGCGCGTTCGGGGTGCGAAACGCCGAGATGCCGCGCACGGTCGACTCCAGGCCACCCGGCAGCGTCGGCAGGGCCTCGGCGGCCACCGGCAGGGCAACGGCCGACGGGGATGCGCCGCGTGACAGCACCTTGCCCAGGGTGCTGCCGGTGGCGGCGACCGCTCCCAGCCCGGCCGCGGCGAACAGGACCCGCCGACGATCGCTGCGGCCGTCGCCGGATGCCGTGGCGCCGGCAGCCGCCCCCGCCGCCGGGTCGCGATCACGCGCCCCCCACTGGTCGAGGAGCCCGAGGAACCAGCCGGCGGCGAGCACGCCGAACAGCGCCGTGGCGAACCCGGGCAGCAGGTCCACCGCGGTGCTCGTGGGGCGCAGCAGGGCGCCGCCGACGGACGTGAAGGCCAGGGCGCCGAGCAGGGCCAGGCCCAGGGTGCGCCGAGTGCGGGCGATCAGGCCGATGCCGCCGGCCAGCAGCAGCGCACCGATCGCCACCGATCCGATGAGGATGGGCTTGTCAGCGGTGCCGAACTGCGCCACCGCCCATTCCTTGACCGGGGTGGGAGTGGCGTCGATGACGGTGGACCCCACGGCGAGCACGGGTGAGGCCTCGGGGGAGACCAGCCCGGCGACGAGGTGACCCACGCCGGCTGCAGCGGCCGCGGCCAGTGCGGTGCCCCCGGCGTACCAGAGGCGCCCGGGGCGCCCGTCGGGCTTGGTCTCTGGCTGCGGCATCCGAGGGTTCGTCATGTCCAGTGGTTCGGAACCGGAGGGGTTCTCGGATGCGCGCACGACCCAAGTGTGCGCGAGGGTGGTTCGTCGAGGGATGCTCGGCCTCACGTACCTTAGGGACCGTGACTCCTGCACGCCGCCCGCGCTTCCTGCCCATCATCATCACCGGGGCCGTCATCGGGTTCCTCGTGGGGGCCTCGCTGGCCGTCTTCGGCTGGTTCGAGGACCGCGACACGATGCTGGAGTCGAACTACGCCCCGTCGGCCGGCATCGGCTACCTGGGCTTCATGGGCGCCCTGGTGTTCGGTCTGCTCGCGGCCGTGCTCGCCGTGCTGCTCGATCGGCGCAGCGAACGCTCCTGACCGTTCGTCCGTGGGGCGCGCTCAGCAGGGTGTGGGAGGATCGGGCACGTGCCACGCGGAGACGGACGCCTCAGCCACGACCTGATTCCCGGTGAGAAGGGCCCGCAGGATGCCTGCGGGGTCTTCGGGGTCTGGGCCCCCGGTGAGGACGTCGCCAAGCTGACCTACTACGGCCTCTATGCCCTCCAGCACCGCGGGCAGGAGTCGGCCGGCATCGCGACGTCCGACGGGCAGCGGCTGCTGGTCTACAAGGACATGGGCCTGGTATCCCAGGTCTTCGACGAGCGCTCGCTGGCGTCGCTGCGCGGCCACCTCGCAGTGGGCCACTGCCGCTACTCCACCACCGGCGGCTCGACGTGGGAGAACGCCCAGCCCACCCTCGGCGGCCACGCCGGTGGCACCGTGGCGCTGGCCCACAACGGCAACCTCACGAACTCCGCCGAACTGCGTGACCTCGTCGAGGGCCGGCTCGAGGGAGACACCCACCGCGGCGAGCTGGCGCGGGGCAACACCACCGACACCGCGCTCGTCACGGCGCTCCTGGCCGACCACCCCGACCGCACCCTCGAGGCCTCGGCCCTCGACGTGCTGCCCCGACTGCGCGGCGCGTTCTGCTTCGTCTTCATGGACGAACACACGCTGTATGCCGCTCGTGACCCCCACGGCATCCGCCCCCTGGTCATCGGCAGGCTCGAACGCGGCTGGGTCGTCGCCTCGGAGACGGCCGCCCTCGACATCGTGGGTGCCTCCTACGTGCGCGAGGTCGAGCCCGGCGAGATGATCATCGTCGACGAGGACGGGCTGCGCTCGCAGCGCTTCGCCGAGCCGACCCCCAAGGGCTGCGTCTTCGAGTACGTCTACCTGGCACGCCCCGACACGACGATCAACGGCCGCGTCGTGCACGAGGCCAGGGTCGAGATGGGCCGCGCGCTGGCCCGGGAGCACCCGGTCGAGGCCGACCTGGTCATGCCGACCCCGGAGTCGGGGACGCCGGCCGCGATCGGGTACGCGCAGGAGTCCGGCATCCCCTACGGGCAGGGGCTGGTGAAGAACTCCTACGTCGGGCGCACGTTCATCGCGCCGTCGCAGACCATCCGCCAACTGGGCATCCGGCTCAAGCTCAACCCGTTGAAGGACGTCATCAAGGGCAAGCGGCTCGTCGTCGTCGACGACTCGATCGTGCGCGGCAACACCCAGCGCGCCCTCGTGCGGATGCTGCGTGAGGCCGGGGCGGCCGAGGTGCACGTGCGCATCTCCTCGCCCCCGGTGCGCTGGCCCTGCTTCTACGGCATCGACTTCGCGACCCGGGCCGAGCTGATCGCCACCGGTCTCGGGGTGGCCGAGGTGTGCAACTCGATCGGCGCCGACTCGCTGGGCTACATCTCCGAGGAGGGGATGATCCAGGCCACCAACCAGGCGCCCGATCGGCTCTGCACGGCCTGCTTCACCGGGACGTACCCGGTTCCCCTGCCCGAGAAAGGTCTCGGCAAGGCGGTGCTCGAGCTCGATCTGGCGGTGTCGACCGGCGCGAACGGTGAGCGGGTGACGGGCGAACGGCATCCGCACCGCCACGTGCCCGTGCTGGACGTCGAGGGCGTGTCGACCTCGGCCGCCGGTGGCGCCGCGGATGCCGTGCTCCGCCCCTGACC
>NZ_DAORSO010000039.1:5319-7529 GCF_035443565.1 Ornithinibacter sp.
CCGACGACCGGGATCTCACCGGTGTCGCCGAGCCGCCGCGAGGGGGCGCCCAGGTTCGAGCTGCGGTACCAGGACTCCTGCGGGTTTCGCTGGATCGGGTCGGCGGTCGGGTCGGAGCGCCACCCCGCCGGGGCATGCACCGCCGCGGGTCCGCTCCCGCCGGCCAGGGGGCCGCCATCGGGGCCGTGCCCTCCGCCCGGACCGTCCCAGCCGCCGCCACCGGGCCCTCCCGAGCCATCGCCGACGCCTGGCCCTGCACCACCCTCCGCCTGCGCCTCGGCCTCAGCGACCGTGGTGCCGAACAGCTCGGAGCAGATCGCCTGGTAGTGGACCTGTGCGTTCGGTACGTAGGCGACGACCGACAGGGCCTGGCCCTGGCCGGCCGACTCCATGACGAACGTGCCGTAGCCGACGATCCGGCCGAGCAGAGACTGGTCGAAGGTCATGTCCGTGACCTTCGTGAGCGGCATCATCGCGACCTTGCGCCGGATGAAGCCGTAGAAGAGCAGGAAGCGCTTGTCGGTGGCGACGAACCACTCGCGGCGCCAGTTCAGCCACGTCCAGACCAGCCAGCCCATGGTGCCCCACCACAGGAGGAGGCTGAGGTTGTGCAGCAGCATCGGCCCGCCCTCGCTGGTGGGCACCTTGACGTCGACGACGAACGCGAGGACGGTGGCCGCGACGGCTGCGCCGATCTCGCGGGACAGCGACAACCAGTGGTGGCGGACCGCGACGATCGCGCGCTCGCCGGGTACGAGGGAGCGGTCGAGGTCGCGGTCGAGCCGCGGCCGCCGCGCCATGTCAGCCTCGAAGCAGTGAGTCGAAGAACCTCGCGATGTTCTCCACACCGTTGGTGATGATGTCCCACACCGAGTTGAAGATGTCGGCGGCGCTGTTGGGCGAGGTGAGGATGGCGTAGAGCAGGAAGATGACAAGGAGCCACATCACGATCTTCTTGACCGGGGGCATGTCACGTCCTTCTCTTCGCTGTGGGGCGTGCCGAGCGCACGCCGCAGACGCCATAGTGTCAGATGTGACGGATGTGACGACTGAGGCGTGTCGTCGGGCGTGTCGTGGGCCGAGGGCTACTGGGCCAGGCCGTACAGGCGGTCACCCGCGTCGCCGAGCCCCGGCACGATGTAGCCGTTCTCGTTGAGGCGCTCGTCGATCGCCCCGGTGACCAGGGTGATCGGCGGGGCGACGTCGGCCAGGGCAGCCTGGAGGTGGGCGATGCCCTCGGGTGCGCTCAGCAGCGTGACCGCGGTGATGTCGTTCGCCCCACGGTCGACGAGGAACTTGATGGCGTCGGCCATCGACCCACCGGTCGCGAGCATCGGGTCGAGCACGTAGACCTGACGCCCCGACAGGTCGTCGGGCAGGCGGTTGGCGTAGGTGATCGCCTCGAGGGTCTCCTCGTCGCGCTGCATGCCGAGGAAGCCGACCTCGGCGCTGGGCAGCAGGCGCACCATGCCCTCGAGCATCCCGAGGCCCGCGCGCAGGATCGGCACGATGAGCGGCTTGGGGTTGCTCAGCTTGATGCCGGTCGTCGGGCCCACCGGCGTCTCGATCTCGAAGGGCTCGACACGGACCTCACGGGTTGCCTCGTACGCGAGGAGGGTCATCAGCTCTTCAGCCAGGCGACGGAACGTGGGGGAGTCCGTCCGCTTGTCCCGGAGGTAGGTCAACTTGTGGGCGATGAGCCGGTGGTCCGGGTTGATGACTCGCATGGGTGAAACTTAGCGCGTGAGCCCCCCACCCCACCCCTCGGATGCCGCGTGGATGCGTCATGCGCTCACCCTCGCGGAGCGCGCGGCGCAGGCGGGTGACGTGCCCGTCGGTGCCGTCGTCGTGTCGAGTTCCGGGGAGCTGCTCGGGGAGGGCTGGAACCAGCGTGAACGCGATGGTGACCCGAGCGCCCACGCCGAGGTCGTCGCCATCCGGGCCGCGGCCGCACGGCTGGGCTCCTGGCGCCTGGCCGGCTGCACCCTCGTGGTGACGATGGAGCCGTGCCCGATGTGTGCCGGCGCCGCCATGCTGGCCCGCGTCGAGCGGGTGGTGCTCGGCGCGTGGGATCCCAAGCTCGGGGCCTGCGGGTCGGTGTGGGACGTGCTGCGCGACCGCCGGGCCACCCACCGTGCCGAGGTGGTCGGCGGGGTGCTCGAACAGGAGTGTGGCGACGTGGTGCGGCGCTTCTTCGACGGGCACCGGCC
>NZ_DAORSO010000039.1:7629-19942 GCF_035443565.1 Ornithinibacter sp.
ACCCCGGGAGCTTGCGACCGGGGTTTTTGCGTTGGCGGGTGGCGAGGGGATGCCGGGAGCAGGAGCCGAGCGCGCGACGAAGGAGCGCGGACGGCGACGGCGGGTCCCACCGCCACCGGCTGGCAATGCGGGAGTGGCCTCGTGCCGAGGCAATGTCCGCCACTGGCGGGCGCAGACCGACAAAGACCCCCCGATTGAGCCATGGTGGCCGCGCGGCGCCGAGCCATAGCGTGGGTGAACTGTCAACAATCGGGCCTGCGGGTCCTCGTCACCCCGGAGCGACAATCCATGAAGATCCTGCACGTGATCGCCACTCCGCGCGGCGACCACTCCCAGACCCTGCCCTTCTCGCGTGCCTTCCTGGGTCACCTGGCCAAGGCCCGGCCGGACCTCACCGTCCAGGAGCTCGACCTGTCCACCACGACGCTCCCGACGATCGACGACACGATCGCGAGCACGAAGTACCGGCTCATGCAGGGGCTCCCCGTAGACCTCGATGCTGCAAAGACGTGGCCGCGGGTCGAGGCACTGATCGACGACTTCGTCTCGGCCGACCTCTGCCTGATCACCACCCCGATGTGGAACTTCGGCCTGCCCCACCAGCTCAAGCACTGGATCGACTGCATCGTCCAGCCGGGCTACACCTTCTCCTTCGAGGGTGGTTACCCCTCCCCGCTGGTCCACGGCACGTCGATGGTGTGCATCACCTCGCGCGGGTCGGACTACTCCCCGTCCGGGCCGATGGGGGCCTACGACTTCCAGGAGCCGTACCTGCGCGCCATCTTCGGCTTCATCGGGGTGACCGACTCCGAGTTCGTGCACGCCCAACCGCTGGACCACCCGGTGCTGCGCGAACAGGCCCACGCTGACGCGATGGAGGCGGTCGAGAAGCTCGCCTCGGCGCCACGCTGGGCCGCCTGAGGTCGCATCCCTGTCGGTCGCAGGCTGAGGTGTCAGCCTGCGGCGGCAGCGGCGAGCTGGTGCTCGACCTGCTCGACCGACAGGACGTGCTGCACGACCATGGTCGCCGCTCCGATGACGCCCGCGTGCCCGGCGGTGCGTGACGCGACGATCTGCAGGTCGCCTGTCGCGAGCGGCAGGGACCGTCCGTAGACGACCTCTCGGATGCCGGCGAGCAGGCTCTCGGCGGACTGCGCGAGTCGTCCGCCGACGACGATCACGGACGGGTTGAGCAGGCTGACGCAGGTCGCGAGGACGTGGCCGATCTCGCGGCCGGCGTCACGGATCGCGGTGGCCGCGGCGAGGTCGCCGGCCTTGGCCAGTCGGACGAGGTCGCTGCTGTCCTGGAGGTCCACCCCGCGCTCACGCAGGGCACGCACGATCGCCGGGCCACTCGCGACGGCCTCGAGGCACCCGAGGTTGCCGCAGGTGCAGCGGGTGTCCCCGCCGTGCAGCGCGGCAACGTGTCCGAGGTCGCCGGCCGTGCCCTGGGCCCCTCGGTGGAGGCGTCCCCCGCTGATGATGCCCGCCCCGATGCCGGTCGCCACCTTGACGAAGAGCATCTGCTCCACGTGCGGGTACATCGTCGCGTGCTCGCCCAGGGCCATGATGTTGACGTCGTTGTCGACGAGGACCGGCCCACCGAGGGCCGCCATCACGTGGCCCGGCACGTCGTAGTTATCCCAGCCGGGCATGATCGGGGGCAGCACCGGTCGCCCGGTGGAGTGCTCGACCGGGCCCGGCAGCCCGATCCCGACACCGGCCAGGTCGGCCCGGCTGCGGCCGGCGCTCTTGAGCAGGGCACGCGACGTCCTGGCCACCTGGTCGAGCACGGCCTTGGGCCCAGCGGTGACGTCGAGGGTCAGGGCGGCCTCGTCGAGGACGCGAGCGCGCAGGTCGGTCAGGGCGACGAGTGCGTGGGTGGCGCCGACGTCGACACCGATGACGACTCCGGCGTCGGGGTTGAATGCCAGCCTGGCCGGTGGGCGCCCACCGGTGGAGGCCGCCTCGCCCGAGGGGGTGAGCAGCCCGGCGGCCAGGAGCGCATCGACCCGAGCACCCACCGTGGACCGCGCCAGCCCCGTCATCCTGATCAGTTCGGCCCGGGTCCGCGGGGTTCCGTCGAGCATCAGTTGCAGCAGTTCGCCTGCCCCTGACGTCCCGCCCGGGGCCGCGAACGAAGCAGCCGTCGTGGTCACGCTTCGTAGTCAAGCACATTGCCCTTCGCCATGTCTCGAATCCATAACATCGGCAGATCCGGAGAACTTTTGCTTGACGCTCAGACAAAAGTGCCACTAGCGTCCCTTCGCATGGCAGGCAACGGCGCCGCGACCCTCCTGGGCATGGCCGACATCGTGAAGCGTTTCCCCGGAGTGGTCGCACTCGGCGGGGTGGACCTCGACGTCCGACCCGGCGAGGTGCACTGCCTGCTCGGCCAGAACGGTGCCGGCAAGTCCACCCTGATCAAGGTGCTCGCGGGGGTCCACCAGCCCGACGAGGGATCGATCACCTGGCAGGGCGAGGAGGTGCGGTTCGCGCACCCGCAGGCAGCCATGGACCTCGGTATCGCCACCATCTACCAGGAGCTCGACCTCGTCGAGGGCCTCACGGTCGCCGAGAACATCTACCTCGGACACGAGCGCAGCCGCTTCGGCTTCTCCCAGCGACGCAGCACCGCCAAGCTCGCAGCCGGCCTGCTCCAGCGACTCGGACACCCAGTACTGGGGCCCCACGGCGACCATCGCCTCGTCCCGGTGGATCGTCGAGGCGACCCGGCGGGTGTTGCCGCACCACGACCTCACGCTGGCCTACGTGCCGCACCTCGACTACGACCTCCAGCGGTTCGGGCCGCGCTCGCCGCAGGCGCGCGCCGCGGCATCCGAGCTGGATGCCGTGCTCGCGCCGCTCCTCGACGACGCCGCCCGCCTGGGCGTCGAGGTCATCGTGCTCAGCGAGTACGGCATCACCGAGGTCGACCGCCCCGTGCACCTCAACCGGGTGCTGCGCCGGGCCGGGCTGCTCGAGGTGCACACGCAGGCCGGGATGGAGTACCTCGACCCGTGGGCGTCCACGGCGTTCGCCGTCGCCGACCACCAGGTGGCCCACGTCTACGTGCGCGATGCCGACCGGGTCGAGGAGGTGAGTGCGCTCCTGCGGGACACCCCCGGGGTGGAGCAGGTGCTCGACCGCGCCGGGCAGGCGGAGGTGGGGCTGGACCACGAGCGGTCCGGGGACCTCGTCGTCGTCGCCGAGCGCGACGCGTGGTTCACCTACTACTACTGGCTCGACGACGCCCGGGCACCGGACTTCGCGCGCGGCGTCGAGATCCACCGCAAGCCGGGCTACGACCCCGCCGAGCTCTTCTTCGACCCGGCCGACCGCACGGCCAAGGCTCGCGCCGGCCTCGCGCTCGTGCGCAAGAAGCTCGGGCTGCGCTACTCGATGACCGTCGTCCCCCTGGACGCGCGGTGGGTCAGGGGCAGCCACGGGCGGCTCCCGGACGACCCCGAGGACGGACCCGTGCTCATCACCTCCACACCGGGGCGTCTGCGTGAGAGCGTGGCAGCGACCGACGTGCGCGACCTGGTGCTCCGGGCCGCCGGCGTCGACGTCGATGTCCTCATGGCCCGTTGACCCGCCTCGCGCACGACCGCCTGACACCCCAACCCTCCCGGCCCCCATCACCCCGACCGCAAGGAGCACTTCGATGACCCGTCCGATCACCCTCTTCACCGGCCAGTGGGCTGACCTCCCGTTCGAGGAGGTGTGCCGCCTCGCTGCGTCGTGGGGTTACGACGGGCTCGAGATCGCCTGCTGGGGAGACCACTTCGAGGTCGACCGGGCCCTTGCGGAGGACGACTACGTCGCCGGGCGCAAGGAGATCCTCGAGCGCCACGGGTTGAAGGTGTGGGCGATCTCGAACCACCTCGTCGGCCAGGCGGTCTGCGACGACCCGATCGACCAGCGCCACCGGGACATCCTGCCGGCGGCCGTCTGGGGCGACGGCGACCCCGAGGGGGTGCGCCAGCGCGCTGCGCAGCGGATGGCCGACACCGCGCGCGCTGCCGCCCTGCTGGGCGTCGACGTCGTCATCGGCTTCACCGGGTCCGCGATCTGGAAGTACGTCGCGATGTTCCCGCCGGTCTCGGCGGAGACGATCGAGGCCGGCTACCAGGACTTCGCCGACCGCTGGAACCCCATCCTCGACGTGTACGACGAGGTCGGTGTGCGCTTCGCCCACGAGGTGCACCCCAGCGAGATCGCCTACGACTACTGGACCACCGTGCGCACCCTCGAGGCCATTGGTCACCGACCGGCGTTCGGGCTGAACTGGGACCCGAGCCACATGGTCTGGCAGCAGCTCGACCCGGTCGGCTTCATCTGGGACTTCCAGGACCGGATCTACCACGTGGACTGCAAGGACGTGCGGATGCGCGTCGGCAACGGCCGCAACGGCCGCCTGTCCTCCCACCTGCCCTGGGCCGACGCCCGGCGCGGCTGGGACTTCGTGTCCACCGGCCACGGCGACGTGCCGTGGGAGGACTGCTTCCGGGCGCTGAACTCGATCGGCTACGACGGGCCGATCTCCGTGGAGTGGGAGGACGCCGGGATGGACCGGTTGATCGGCGCCGCCGAGGCCGTGGGCTTCGTTCGCCGGCTGGCCTTCGACCAGCCCGAGGCAGCGTTCGACGCCGCCTTCAGCTCCGGCGACTGACCCCACTTCTGCGGTCGGGGGTGTCAGCGCCAGAAGGGCTCGATCGCGGCCAGCCGTTCGCAGGCCGCGATCCCGGCCTCGACCAGTGCCGCCTCATCGACCTCAGGAGCGCCGGCGCCCACCGACCGCAGCAGGGAGTCGGCGATGTGGTGGTCGTTGACGGCCCCCAGCGCTGACTGCACGTCCTCGACGTACCAGGCGTAGGCCAGTGGCCCGGTGAGCACCTCGCCGCTGCTCGTCACGACGCGAAGCCCGCTCCCGGCATCCGACGCGTGCGGGTAGAGGGAGGCGAAGAACTCGCACCCGTACCTCAGCTTCTTGGCCTCGATGCGCACCCGGTGGCGATCGGCCGGGGACATCTCGGCGATGTGGTCGTGCTGCCCGGCGACGCGGAGCCAGCGCTTCTCGAGGGCGTTCGCGGCCAGCTCAGCCACGGGCGGGTCATCGCCCAGCTGAAACGGCACCCCGAGCAGGGCACGGTCGAACGCGGCGCTGGCCCTGTGCCACCTCGGCCGCCCGAGGACGTGCAGCACCTCGTCGTACGCCGACTCGCGGGCCTGAAAGAGCGCCGCCACCTCGCGCTCGTGGCGGCCGTCGAGGACCTCCCCAGCGAGCAGCACGTCGAGGTCACGGGCGTGACCGAACGGCAGGGCGAGCTCCCGGATGGCGTGCGCAGCCGCCACCGCGGGCGACTGCTTCTCCAGGACCGGCCCGAACAGCGACACCGCGCACCTCAGCCGGCGGATGCCCACCCGGGTCTGGTGCAGGTGCGGCATCGCCCGCGACTGCACCAGCCGGCACTCGTTGGTGCGCCAGTGCTCGGTGCACTCCGTGGCCACCACCGCGAAGGCCGCCCGCGCGCTCATCCCCGCTGAGAGTGAGATCGGCGCAGCCTTGCGGGGGAGCGCGTCGGCGCCGAGGTCGACGAGGGCGCTCATCGCAGCCGGGTCATCGCCGTCGTCGTCATCGGGGGGTGCGGCGGGTCACGACGCCGAGGGCGCGGGACAGGTGGGCAGGCCGGATGCCGTGGCGGCGGGTGCGAGCCCCGTGTACTTCGCCCCGAGCGCGACGTCGACGGTGGTGCCCTTGCGCTTGTCGGCGAACAGCACCGTGCCCTTGGGCAGCGTGGACTGAAGGAGCTTCGCCTGGGCCTCACCGGAGGGGCCGTGCCGGACCTCTGCGACGGTGGGGGCCTTGCGCTTGCTCGGGTCGTTGGCGACCTTGCCGATGACGAACCCCCGCTCGGTGAGCGACGTGGACACCGATGCCGCCAGGCCCTTTCGGTTGGACGCGTTGTAGACGTTGACCGTGGTGTCCTCGGCCCGGACCGCCTTGGGGTCGAACGGGGCACACGTGGCAGCAGGCGGCCGGGCCGCGACCGCCTCGGTCTCGGCCTGGTAGTACGACCACGCGTACCAGAACGCGAAGAACAGGCCGAGCAGCACGACACCGATGGTGATCAGGGAGCGGCGCCGCTGGCGCTGGTGGGGGTCCACGGCATCCGACGTCTCGCTCATCACACCTCCATCACAACGAGAGGACCCGGGCGTGCAGGGTCGGTCGCTGGTGCAGCGCGGCGCGCAGCGCGCGGTGGAGGCCGTCCTCGAGGTAGAGCGTGCCCTGCCACTCCACGACGTGGGCGAAGAGGTCGCCGTAGAAGGTGGAGTCCTCCGAGAGCAGCATCTGGAGGTCGAGTTCGCGCTTGGTCGTGACGAGCTCGTCGAGGCGCACGAGACGCGGAGGCACCCCGGACCACTGGCGCGTCGTGTACCCGTGGTCTGGGTAGGGGCGATTGTCGCCGACTGCCTTGAAGATCACGGGGTCACTGTATGCCGCGTCGTGCCGCACCGCCCGGTGTAAGTGCCGGACGCGCACTAGATTGGCGCGGTGACCGAGAACGTGAAGACCAGCCAGCTCGACGAGATCCGCGCGGGGTACGCCTTCGACGGCCCGACCCTCGAGTTCGGTGCCGCCGTCATCGACGGGGCCGCGCACCCCGACGCGAAGGTCCGCATCCCGCTGTCGGCGATGAACCGCCACGGTCTCGTCGCCGGCGCCACCGGAACCGGCAAGACCAAGACCCTCCAGCTCATGGCTGAGCAGCTCGTCGAGCAGGGAGTGCCCGTCTTCCTCGCCGACATCAAGGGGGACCTGTCGGGGATGGCGAGCGCGGGTGAACCGGGGGAGCGGATCACCTCACGGTCGGCCGACATCGGCATGGACTGGCAGGCGACGGCCTACCCGGTGGAGTTCTACGCACTCGGTGGGCAGGGCACCGGCATCCCCGTGCGGGCCAGCGTCTCGACGTTCGGGCCGACCCTGCTCTCGAAGGTCATGGGCCTGAACGCCACCCAGGAGTCCAGCCTCGGTCTGGTCTTCCACTACGCCGACACCAAGGGGCTGTGGCTCGACACCATCCCCGACCTGCGGGCCGTCGTCCAGTTCCTCACCAGCCCCGAGGGCAAGGCCGACCTCAAGGAGCTCGGTGGCCTGTCGTCGGTCACGGCCGGGGTGATCCTGCGCGAACTGGTGAACTTCTCCGCCCAGGGCGCCGACGTGTTCTTCGGCCTGCCCGAGTTCGACACCGCAGACCTGCTGCGCACCGCACCTGACGGCCGCGGCCTGATCTCCATGCTCGAGCTGCCGGGGGTGCAGGACCGCCCGCAGCTCTTCTCGACCTTCCTCATGTGGCTGCTCGCCGACCTGTTCCACGACCTGCCCGAGGTCGGGGACCTCGACAAGCCGAAGCTCGTCTTCTTCTTCGACGAGGCGCACCTGCTCTTCAACGGGGCGAGCAAGCAGTTCCTCGACGCGATCCAGCAGACCGTGCGGCTCATCCGGTCCAAGGGGGTCGGCGTGTTCTTCGTGACCCAGTCACCCAAGGACGTGCCGGGCGACGTGCTCGCTCAGCTCGGCAGCCGCGTCCAGCACGCCCTGCGCGCGTTCACCCCGGACGACGCGAAGGCCTTGAAGGCGGCGGTGCGCACGTACCCGAACACCGACTACGACCTCGAGGAGGTCCTGACCTCGCTCGGCACCGGTGAGGCCGTGGTGACCGTCCTCTCGGACAAGGGAGTGCCGACGCCGGTCGCCTGGACCCGGATGCGCGCCCCGGAGTCGCTCATGGCCCCGTCGCCGCCGGCGCTGCTCACCGAGGCCGTCGCCGTGTCGCCGCTGGCCGCCAAGTACTCGACCTACCTCGAGCGCGAGTCGGCCTCGGAGATGCTCGGCAAGGCTGAGATCGCCCGTACCGAGGCCGAGAAGCTCGCCGCGCAGGAGGCCGAGAACGCCAAGGTGCGTGCCGCAGCCGCTGCTGCAGCCGAGAAGGAGCGGCTGGCGGCCGAGAAGGTCGCCGCGCGCGAGGCAGCCAAGGAGGCTGCTGCACAGGCGAAGGCCCGCGCCGCCGAGGAGCGCCGCCAGGCTGCTGAGCCGAACGTGGTCGACAAGGTCGTGAAGTCGAGTGCGTTCAAGTCGATGCTGCGCTCGGCGGGCACGGTCATCGGCCGAGAGATCACCCGGTCGGTGTTCGGGACCAGCCGCCGCCGCTGACCCGCACACACCCCGCGGAGCCGCTTGTCGCGGTGCCGCCGATCCGCTCGTCGCAGATCCTTCCTCCGGTCGCAGATCCGTACTCCGCTCGTGCGCCCTTGCAGCAGCGCCCATCCGGAGCAAGGACGCACATCGGGAGCAAGGATCTGCGACGAGCAGCGCGCAACCCCCGCTGCGGCCGGGTCAGAGGGTCAGGATGGCCTTGGCGTACGCGCACTCGAGGTCGGCGTCGGTGACGGTGCGCACGTACCCCGGGGCGACGGCATACGTCAGTTCCCACGCGTCCTCGAGCCGCCGCACCACCTCGAGGCGGTCACCGAGCAGCTCGCGCAGCTGGTCCTCGCGGGGCAGCCACAGCGCCTGGTCGAGCGTCACCGAGTCCAGCGCCCACTCGGTCGTGCCGTTGAAGCCGAGCAGTGACTGGTCGCGGTAGGTCTGCACCTCGACGGTGAGGTCGCTGATCCAGAACACCTCACCGGTCAGCAGCTCGGCATCGATGACGAACCGGTCGCCGGCGGCGGGCTCCCACAGGACGCCGGCGCCGATGAGGTCACGCGCGAGCTCGACGGTGATCATGGCGACATTGTGGACCACGACCGGATGCCGGCCCACGAGCGATCGTGACCCACGACCGGATGCCGGCCACCCGGCATCCGCGCGCACCTCCTCAGCCGAGCAACCAGACCACGAGCATGATCACGGGCACCGCCCCGGTCGTCGTCACGAGGATGGTGTCGCGCGCCAAGGTGCTCGACCGGTCGTAGCGGGTGGCGTGCACGAAGATGTTCTGCGCCGTCGGCAGGCTCGCGCACACGACGACGGCGAGCAGGGCGTGACCCGACAGCCCGAGCGCATGGTGCGCCACGGCATACGCCACGAGGGGCTGGACGGCGAGCTTGAGCGCGCTCGTCAGGGCGAGCTCACCCGGGGGGACGTCGCCCCCGAACCCCGGCCCCAGGCGCAGCGAGATGCCGTAGGCGAGCAGCATGCCGGGCACTGCCATGGCCCCGATCAGCTCGACCGGATCGGCCACGAGCGGCGGCAGGCGCCAGCCCGTGATCGACAGGAGGAGCCCCACGAGCGTGCCGATCGTCAGGGGGTTCGTGAACGGCCGCAGCAACACCTCGGAGACTGACGGTCGGGTGCCGCGCACGTCGGCGTCGAGGACGGCCAGGGCGAGGGGCTGGAGCACGAGCAGCTGCAGGAGCAGGGTCGGCGCGACCAGTGCCGCGTCCCCGAGCACGTAGGCGGCCACGGGCAGGCCGAGGTTGCCGGCGTTGACGTAGGAGGCCGAGAGGGCGCCGATCACTCGTTCTCCGGCCGATCGGCGCCACCGCCACCGGGCGATCAGCATGTACGTCCCCGCCGGCACGAGCACCGCGACCACCGTCGCGGCCAGCCCGCGCGACAGCACGTCGCTGACATCCGCCTGGGCGACGGTCGTGACGAGCAGCGCGGGGGACGCCACGAAGAACGCGATCCGACTGAGCACCTGCTGCGCCCCGAGGTCGACGACCCCGAGGTGGGCGACCAGCGCGCCGACACCGATGACCGCGACGATCGTCGCGAACCCCAGGATGACGCTCTCCACGGGGCCATCGTCGCCCCGATGCCGATCTGCCCGCCCGAGGGTCCGCGCACCGAACTTCTGCGTCGACCTACCTCGGGGGGTGGGCCAGCCCGCCGCCGATCAGGCGCCGGGGCGCAGCACCGGTCCGAGCGCGTCGAGCACCGACGCGTCCTCGATGGTCCCGGGCACCGTGGGCACCTTGCCGTCGGCCAGCTCGCGCATCGTCTTGCGCAGGATCTTGCCCGAGCGGGTCTTCGGCAGCCCCGCCACGATGTCGACCTGCTTCAGGCTCGCCACGGCGCCGACCTCGTCACGCACCCGCTGCACCAGTTCCTTGCAGATGCGCACACCCTCGTCGCCAGCACCGTCGACGCCACCCTTGAGCACGACGAGACCGCGGGGCACCTGGCCCTTGAAGTCGTCAGCCACGCCGATGACCGCGCACTCGGCGACGGCCGGGTGGCCGGCCAGGGCGGCCTCGATCGAGCCGGTCGACAGCCGGTGTCCGGCGACGTTCAGCACGTCGTCGGTGCGCCCCATGACGTACAGGTAGCCGTCGGCGTCGATCATCCCGCCGTCACCGGTGAGGTAGTACCCCTCGTACACCGAGAGGTAGCCGGCGACGTAGCGCTCGTCGTCCTCCCACAGGGTCGGCAGGGTGCCGGGCGGAAGGGGCAGCTTGATGGCGATCGCGCCCTCGTGGCCGGGCGGCATCGGCTGGCCGGCGTCGTCGAGCACCTGCACGTCGTAGCCGGGCACCCGCACCGAGGGCGAGCCCGCCTTGATCGGCATCGGCTCCAGACCGCGCAGGTTCGCCGCGATCGGCCAGCCGGTCTCGGTCTGCCACCAGTTGTCGACGATCGGCACGCCGAGCACCTGGCTGGCCCACTCGTAGGTGTCGGGGTCGAGCCGCTCGCCCGCGAGGAACACGGTCTGCAGGCTCGACAGGTCGTGACCGGCCATGAGGGACCCGGTCGGGTCCTCGCGCTTGATGGCCCGGTACGCCGTCGGGGCGGTGAACATCGCCTTCACTCCGTGCTGGGCGATGACCCGCCAGAAGGCGCTCGCGTCGGGGGTGCCCACGGGCTTGCCCTCGTAGAGCACCGTCGTCGCGCCCGTCAGCAGCGGCGCGTAGACGATGTAGGAGTGGCCGACGACCCACCCGACGTCGGATGCCGTGAACCACACGTCCCCCGGCTCGATGCCGTAGACGTTGGCCATCGACCACCGCAGCGCCACGGCGTGGCCGCCGTTGTCGCGCACGATGCCCTTGGGGCGCCCGGTCGTGCCCGAGGTGTAGAGCACGTAGAGCGGGTCGGTCGCCTCGACCTCGACACACCCGACCGGTTCGGCGTCGGTGACGAGCTCGTCCCAGTCCAGCTCCTCCCAGTCGGTGTCGCGCTCGCCGACCGAGGCCGCCGCCTGCTCACGCTGCAGGACGATGACGGCCTCGGGGGTGTGGCTGCTGCGGTCGAGCGCGGCATCCAGCATCGGCTTGTACTCCACGACCCGGCTGGGCTCGATGCCGCAGGATGCCGCGACGATCACCTTGGGCTTGGCGTCCTCGATCCGGGCGGCGAGCTCGGCCGGGGCGAACCCGCCGAAGACCACCGAGTGGATCGCTCCGAGCCGGGCGCACGCGAGCATCGCGACGACGGCCTCGGGCACCATCGGCATGTAGATGACGACCCGGTCGCCCTTGGCCACCCCGAGGGAGTCCAGCGCGCCGGCGAACGTCGCGACCCGGGTGAGCAGCTCGGCGTAGCTGATCGTCTCGACCGTCGAGGTGACCGGGCTGTCGTAGATCAGCGCGGCCTGCTCGCCGCGGCCGTCGCGCACGTGCCGGTCGAGGGCGTTGAAGCAGGTGTTGAGGGTGCCGCCACGGAACCACCGGTAGAACGGCGGGTTGGTGTCGTCGAGCACCGTCGTGGGCTCGGTGACCCACTCGATGGCGCTGGAGGCGTTGCCCCAGAACGTCGTCGGGTCGGAGATCGACTGCTCGTATGCCGCTGCGTAGGCGCCGTTGCTCATGGAACCTCATCGTGCTGGGGTCGCTCGCTCGGCGCCACCGGTGCGGTAGGAACCGTCCGTGGGCGGGCGGTTGGCGCGACGAGCGGATGCCAGACCGCCCGGAGGGAGATTCCACGGCACTGGAACGGCCCCGGTCGCAAGCTCCCGGGGCCGTTCTGTGTGGCGGAGGATGGGGGATTTGAACCCCCGAGGGTTTTATCCCAACACGATTTCCAATCGTGCGCACTAGGCCACTATGCGAATCCTCCGCGGGCGAGGCTACTAGAGGGAACGCTCGCCCCGAAATCGCGGCGGTGCGATGATGGCACCGTGAGCACTGGGGGAGTGTCGGGAAGCGACTGGAACGCCATCGTCAAGGGGGGTGATCCGCCGTCGGTGACGCAGAGCGCGCCGTGGCTCGCCGGCATCCGACTGACCCTCGCGCAGGTGCCCGTCAGGCAGGTGCTCGGTGCGGCAGCCGTGCTGGTCTGGGCCGTCTGGCTGATCGC